>CACZNT010000163.1 GCA_902782635.1 uncultured Coriobacteriaceae bacterium | reverse complement strand
GGAGGGCGGCGGCTACTGCACCGGCATCCTCGACTACAAGGTGCCCTTCATCTTCGCCAACTTCAACGGCACCCAGGGCGACGTCGAGGTGATGACGCACGAGGCGGGCCATGCCTTCGAGGCCTGGCTCAACGTCGACCGTGTCCCCTGCTCCTACGTCTGGGCCGGCATGGAGGGCTCCGAGGTGCACTCCATGAGCATGGAGTTCTTCGCCTGGCCGTGGTGCGAGGGCTTCTTTGGTCCCGACACCCGCAAGTACCTCTACAGCCACCTGGCAGGAGCGGTCACCTTCATCCCGTATGGCACGATGGTCGACCACTTCCAGCACCTCGTCTACGAGAGGCCCGAGATGACGCCTGCTGAGCGCCACGCCACCTGGAAGGAGCTCCTCGGCACCTACATGCCGTGGATGCGCCTCGATGGCGACATCCCCTTCTACGCCGACGGCGAGGGCTGGCAGCGCCAGAGCCACATCTACGAGCGCCCGTTCTACTACATCGACTACTGCCTGGCCCAGACGGTGGCCCTCGAGTTCTGGGCGATGATCCAGGAGGACCCGAAGGACGCCTGGGAGCACTACATGGCCTACACGCGCCAGGGCGGCTCGGCCACCTTCAAGGAGATGCTGGCCAACGCCGGGCTCGTGAGTCCCTTCGAGGAGGAGTGCCTCAAGGGCGCCTGCGGCAAGGCCGGCGAATGGCTCGAGGCGTACGACCTCACCGGAATCGAGTAGCCATGGCCAAGGGGCGCGAGCATCTGGACGGATACGTGCTGGAGGAGGATGGCTCCTACAGCTACGAGGGCAGCCTCTGGCGCTGGGAGGGCGAGCAGGCGCGGCAGGAGTTTCTGATGAGGGCCTGGCGGCTGCTGGGCCTCGCGCTGATGTGCCTGGCCAGCGTCGGCTTCCTCCCGGCTCCGGGCGGCTACGCCTTCTACTCGCTCATACCCTACGCCGCCGCCGTGGTGGTGTGCGCGCTGACTGGATTGTGCCTGGCGAGGATGGGCGGGCGCCACGTGGGCATGGAGAGCCCGCTCGACCTTCCCGACCACATCCACGCCAGGAGCGCGGCGGTACTCTCAATACGCGCGGGCGCGGCGGCAGTGGCCTGCGCAGTCTCGGCCGTGGGCGAGGTGGTCCACATCGTCCTCGACGGGATGGGCGAGGGGCTCGTGTGGCGGATCTTCTTCGCCATTGGGATGGTCGTGGCCGCAGTGGCCCTCTGGCTTTTGCGGACGCTTGCGACCGACCAGCCGCTAGAGAAGCTGCGCTGAGCGGGGAGAGTCGACCTCGGCCTCGATTGCGGGCAGGCGAGTCCATCTCGCAAAACCATCCCTCGACGGGTCGCCTTCCGCAAATGCGCGGGAAAGCTGCTTTCGAATGTCGTTGAGGGATGGTTTTCTACGGCCTCACGCATAACTTTCCGGGCATGGGGGTCCGTCTGGGGCCTGAGCGAAATAACGTCGGCCGACGCGGCTATGATTTGATCAGTGAAGATGGGATCTCTGCACCGCCTTGCCCAGGATAGGAGCTTGCCATGCTCGATTACGAGGCCTTCCAGACTGAGTTGAACCGGCTCAACGCCGAGCAGCGCGCGGCCGTCGAGCATGTGGAGGGGCCGCTCCTGGTTGTCGCCGGCCCGGGCACGGGCAAGACGCAGCTGCTCTCCCTTCGTGCGGCAAACATCCTCGACAAGTGCGATGCCGCGCCGGAGAACATCCTCTGCCTCACCTACACCGAGGCGGGCGCCGAGGCCATGCGCAAGCGCCTCATCCGCCTCATCGGACGCGACGCCTACGGCATCGAGGTGTCCACCTTCCACGGCTTCGCCTCTACCATGCGCGGCCGCTATCCGGATTACTTCGAGCGCCCGAGCACCGACACACTCGTCAGCAGCCTCCGCCAGGCAGAGATCATCGACGAGATCCTCAAGCGGCTTCCCTTCGGCACGCCCCTCGCGAGCATCAACAGGGGCGTCGCGGCAAGCATCAACGACATCATCGGCTTCGTCTCCAAGGTGAAGCGCTCGGGCGTGTCCTACGAGGCGCTGAGCGCCATCGCCCGGCAGAACATCGCCGCTGCCGACTGGATCGAGCAGAAGTCGACGCTCTGCGACATCTGCTGCATGCGGGCAAGCGCGGAGGTCATCCAGTCGTTCGTGGACGAGCTGCATCGCGTGGCGGCATGCGCGACGGAGGAACTCAGGAGGCCCGTCGTCACGACCCCCGGCACCTACGTCCCCTTCGTCAGGCAGCTCGAGGAAACATTCGACCGCGCAGAGCTCATCGACGAGCAGGGGAAGACGGGAGGCTACGGCAAGCTCCGCGACACGTTCTTCAAGGGGAAGAGCGCCACCGGCAAGCATCTGGCGATTCGCGAGCAGTCCGAGAAGCTCCTCGTCGCCTGCGAGGTGGCCCGGAGCTACCAGGAGCGCCTGGCCGAGCTCCATCTCTACGATTTCGACGATATGATCTTCGACTTCGTCCGCGCGGTTGAGACCGATGACGAGCTGCGGCAGCGGCTCCAAGACCAGTACACCTTCATCCAGGTCGACGAGTTCCAGGACACCAACGGCGCGCAGATGCGCATCGTCGAGCTGCTCTGCGATGGCATCGAGTCGCCCAACGTCATGGCCGTGGGCGACGACGACCAGGCGATCATGCGCTTCCAGGGCGCGACCATCGACTGCATCAACCAGTTCACAGAGCTCTATGGCCCCGAGAGCATCGTCCTCAAGACCAACTACCGCTCGACGCCCGAGATCGTCGACCTGGGCGGCGCGATTGCCTGCCAGATCGAGCGCCGCCTGGGGGCGAGCGCCGACAAGGTCATCCAGGCCTTCAGGCCCTCCGCCGACCAGACGGGCTTCTCCGAGCGGGTGTTCGAGAGCCAGGAGGAGGAGCTCGACGCGCTTGCCAAATCCATCCGCGCGCGCATCGACGGAGGGTATCTCGAGACCTGCGAGAACCAAGACGAGGGCATTGCCGTCATCGCGCCGAAGCACAAGTCGCTCGCTGCCCTGATTCCCTATCTCGTGGCAGAGGGGGTCCCCTTTGCCTACAAGGAGACGCAGGACCTCTTCTCCTCCGAGACCATGCAGTCGGTGCTGGCCGCGATCCGCTGCGTCGACGCCCTCTCCAAGGGGCGCCGCAAGCTGGCGGAGAGCTATCTGCCGCAAATCGTCTGCGCGCCGGAGTGGGGAGGCGACCATCCCTCCTCGGTCCGCTTCGCCCTGGAGGTGAGGCGCGACCATCGCGGGCGCTGGGTCGAGGGCATGGAGCAGGCGAGCGACAAGCGCATCGCGCGGCTGCACGAGATGCTCATGGACTGGGCCGCGAAGGCCCCGTCGTCGTCTGTGCGAGTCCTGCTCCACGAGATTGCCGCCAAGCCGCACCAGTACTGGCGCTCCCAGGCCGAGTCGAGGCCCCTCGCGGCGGCGCAGTTCAGCGCTGGCATGGCCACGCTCATGCGCTTCGTCGAGGGCGAGCTCGATGCAGGCCGAGAGCTTGGCCGCGCATTGCGCCTGCCCGATGTGGTCGAGCGCCTGGAGGCCGCGCAGCGTTTCAGCATCAAGGTCGATGTGGCCTTGGGCCTGAGGGCGCCCGGGGCTGTGACGCTCACCACGGCCCATAGCTCGAAGGGCCTTGAGTACGACTGCGTCTACCTCGTCGATGCCGACGATGGCACTTGGCACAGGTCGAATTCGGGCGCTGCCATCTTCCCGCCCAACCTCCTGATGGGCGACGAGAAGGACGATGATGACATCAGGCGCCTCGTCTTCGTCGCGCTCACGCGCGCAAAGCGCCATCTGGAGCTGTTCCGCGCAGGTACGGCCACCCTACGCGAGCTCGACTCCATAGTGGAGAGCATCGCCGTCGAGCCCACGCCGGAGAGCCTGGAAGTTGCGCTCGAGCGGTCCTGGCACGACAGCTATTCGCTCGATACCCCGGAGCTCGCGGCCCTGGTGGATGCCAGCCGCGATGTGCGCCACCTCTCGGCATCCTCGCTCAACGCCTTCGTCACCTACGAGCAGGGCTGCCTCAATAGCAGCTCGTTCCCCGAGGAGCAGGTGATGCGGACGCCGGAGGCTCCCAAGATCTTCCTCGAGTTCGGCACCGTGGTGCACGCGCTCATGGAGGACATCTCCAACAAGGTGATAGGGGGCGACCAGTCGCTGTTGCCCGAGCTGATCGCCGAGCATCGCAGGCAGGTCGAGTGGATGGACTTCGAGGAGAAGGACATCTCCCAGTACCTCGACCACTACGACCGCATCGTCGAGGTCTTCGTCCCGCACTTCATCGAGATGGCCGCGCCGTACCGTCGCATCGCCGAGGCGAAGATCGAGACCTCGACCGAAGCCGGGACGCCGCTCTTCGGCTATCTCGACCTCATGCTCATCGACGACGAGGCGAAGACCATCCAAATCGTCGACTTCAAGACGGGCGCGTCCTCGAAGACCTACGAGATTCCCGCCGGATACGAGCGTCAGCTGCGCTTCTACAAGCTCATGGTGGAGCGCTCGCCCCAGTTCGAGGGCTACACCGTCGTCTCCATGGGAGATCACTACGTCGAGCCCATGAAGGGGACCGACGAGCTGCACGACCCCTTCGAGGTGAGCGCGACGCCAGAGCAGATCGAGGCGCTCGAGCGGCTCGCCGACTGCGTCTGGCGGCGCATCCAGGCAGGCGCGTGGGATACCAGCGATTTCGAGGAGTCGGAGCTCTACGCGCAGGCACTCGCCGAGGCGGAGAAGGCCAAGCCGAAGTCGGCTGCGGGCCAGATCATGCAGGACGCATACGAGCGCTGGCTGGTGAGCGAAGGGGCGCTGTAGCGATGTGACAGGTGGGGACAGTCCCCAACTGTCACGTTGGGTTAAGCTTCAGCTTGTTGAAATTGCTTTTATCTGCGGTTTTTCCCTTGCGCGATACTGGCAAAAAACGCTACATTAAACCCCGCATGGGCAATCCGGCTCATGCTGACGTATCTGTAGGCCCCCGAGCATGCAAGTTTCTAGGTCGGTAGCTGCGCTTTTTAGGCTCCGAAGGCGAGACCCACGGCGACCGGGGCCCCATTCGAGAGGGGTCCACCAGTGAGTGAGATTCAGAATTCCTCCATCTTCGCAATCGACGATGTCTCCGACGACGAGATGAACAATCTCATCGACGGCACCATCACCGACTTCGACGAAGGCGATCTTGTGACCGGCACGGTCGTCAAGATCGAGCGTGACGAGGTACTGCCCGACATCGGCTTCAAGTCCGAGGGCGCCATCCCCGTCCGCGAGCTCTCCATCCGCAAGGACGCCAATCCCGCCGACATCGTCTCGCCCGGCGAGCAGCTCGAGGCCCTCGTTCTCCAGAAGGAGGACAAGGACGGCCGCCTGGTGCTCTCCAAGAAGCGCGCCGAGTACGAGCGTGCCTGGAACCGCATCGAGGAGAAGTTCAACGCCGGCGAGAACGTCGAGGGCGAGGTCATCGAGGTCGTCAAGGGCGGCCTGATCCTCGACATCGGCCTG
>CACZNT010000162.1 GCA_902782635.1 uncultured Coriobacteriaceae bacterium | reverse complement strand
TCGAGCGCGGCAAGCGCCTGTACTCCTATACCTTCGAGGGGTTCTGGCGCGACGTCGGCACCATCTCGAGCTACCACGAGACCTCGATGGACCTGCTCGGCGAGAACCCGGCCTTCGACCTGTACTCGTCGGAGTTCCCCATCATGTCCAACGCCTCCATCCGCCCGCCGCACTACATCGGGCCGGAGGGTTCGGTCTCCGATTCGATGGTCTCCAACGGCTGCCGCGTCCTGGGCACCGTCAAGCACTCGATCCTGTCCACCGACGTCTACGTGGGCGCTCGCGCCACCGTCGAGGACTCGGTGCTGCTTCCGGGCGCTCAGGTCAAGGACGGCGCCCGCGTGGTGCGTGCCATCCTGGGCGAGAACTCCGTCGTAGAGGAGAACGTTGCCGTGGGCAGCGTCGACGCCACCAAGGACACGGCCGTCATCGGAGATGACGTCGTGGTAGGAAGGGGGGAGGAGTAGCCATGACCATGAACAAGGCTATCGGCCTCATCACGGCAAACTACACGACGAGGTCGTCGAGCGCGCTCACCGACGTGCGCCCGGCGGCATCCACGCCCTTCTGCGGACGCTACCGCCTCATCGACTTCCCGCTCTCCAACATGGTGAACTGCGGCATCCGCACCGTCGGCCTCATCATGCCGTTCAACTACCGCTCGATCATCGACCACGTGGGCTCGGGCAAGGACTGGAAGCTCGACCGCAAGAACGGCGGCCTGTTCATGCTGCCGGGCTCGGCCTTCGGCACCTCCCGCTCGGGCAGCCGCTTCCTCGTGCGCGACCTCGAGAGCAACAGGATCTACTTCGAGCGCACCAACAAGCCCTACGTGGTGTGCTCCGCGGCGAACATCGTCTTCAACACCGACCTCAGCTCGCTGATCGAGGCCCACGAGGCGTCGGGCGCCGACATCACGGTGCTCACCGCCAAGGCCACCGAGGACGATGCCGACCTCATCAAGCTCAAGGTCGATGACGGCCGCGTGCGCGGCATCGACCACGGCGTCTCCTACGGCGACACCGCCTTCCTGGATTGCTTCATCATCGGCCGGGAGAAGCTGCTCGAGATGCTCGAGTGGTACTCCGCGGTCGATTACCTCGACCTCTTCGAGGCCCTCGAGGGCGATTACGAGCGCGTCAACGTGCAGGCGCATGAGTTCCACGGCTACGCGGCCGCCATCTTCAACCTAGACGCGTACTTCCGCCACAGCATGGAGATGCTCAACCCCGCCATTAACGACGAGCTCTTCCCCGAGACGCGCACCGTCCTCACGAAGGCGCACGACACGCCGCCCGCCAAGTACGAGGCCGGCTGCTATGTGCGCAATTCGCAGATCTCGGCAGGCTGCCGCATCTACGGGTCGGTTGCCGATTCCGTGCTCGGGCGCGGCGTCGTGGTGGAGAGCGGCGCCACGGTGCGCAACGCCATCGTGATGCAGAACTGCATCATCCGCAGTGGCGCCCGCGTGGAGAACGCGATCGTCGACCGCAACAACGAGATTCCCGCCGGCACCGAGCTGCGCGGCACCCCCGAGTCCGTCCTCATCCAGGGAAAGGGTTAGGCAGATGGCAGCAGCTGCTCCCATGAGGGTCCTCTTCGCCACGTCCGAGGCCACGCCGTTCTCCAAGACCGGCGGCCTGGGCGACGTGGCCGGCTCGCTCCCGCCCGCGCTGAGGGCGGCCGGCGTCGACTGCAAGGTGATCATGCCCAAGTACGGCACGATCGCGCGCGAGTTCATCGAGCAGATGGACCACGTGGCCGACTTCTACGTGCCGCTGGCCTGGCGCAACGTCTGGTGCGGCATCGACCACCTCAAGCATGACGGCGTCGACCTCTACTTCGTCGACAACGAGGACTACTTCTACCGCGAGGCCCCCTATGGCTACTTCGATGACGGCGAGCGCTTCGCCTTCTTCTCGAAGGCCATCTGCGAGGCCATGGAGTGGATTGAGCCGCTGCAGTGCGACATCGTCCACTGCAACGACTGGCAGACGGCGCTCGTGCCGGTGTTCATGCGCGAGTTCTACCACGCAGCCCCCTGGTACGAGTCCACGATGTGCGTGCTCACCGTCCACAACATCAAGTTCCAGGGCCAGTACTCCGACTTCGTGCTCGGCGACATCCTGGGCCTCGCGGATGTCCCGGCCGCAGCTTCCCAGCTGCGCTGCGACGCCACCTCCATCAACTACATGAAGGGCGGCCTCTGCTACGCCGACGCCCTCACCACCGTGAGCCCCACCTATGCCGAGGAGCTCAAGATGCCGTTCTTCGGCGAGCATCTCGAGGGCGTGTTCCAGGAGCGCGCGCCCATCCTCTCGGGCGTGCTCAACGGCATCGACATGGCCGAGTACAACCCAGCCACCGACAAGCTCATCGCAGCGAACTTCACGGTTGACGACCTCTCCGGCAAGGCGGAGTGCAAGCGCGCCCTGCAGGAGGAGCTCGGCCTCGAGGTCGACCCGACGCGCCCGCTCGTGGCGATGATCGGTCGCCTCACCAAGCAGAAGGGCCTCGACCTCGTCCAGTACGCCATCGACACCCTCATGGGCCGCGGCATCCAGCTCGTGGTCTTGGGCACGGGCGATGCGAACTACGAGGACGCGATGCGCCACTTCGATTGGAAGTACCCCGGCCAGATGCGCGCCTGCATCGCGTTCGACTCCGCGCTGTCGCACCGCATCTACTCCGCGGCCGACCTCTTCCTCATGCCGTCGCAGTTCGAGCCGTGCGGCCTCTCGCAGATGATGGCCATGCGCTACGGCACGCTGCCGGTGGTGCGCGAGACGGGCGGCCTGGTGGATTCCGTCGAGGCGTACAACCAGTACACCGGCGAGGGCACGGGCTTCCGCTTCGCGAACTTCAACGCCGACGAGATGGCCGGCGTGCTGCTCGATGCCTGCGAGATCTTCTGGACCGATCGCGAGACCTGGGAGAAGATCCAGCGCCAGGCAATGTCCGTGGACTTTGGGTGGGAACGCGCCGCCCAGGCCTACATCGACGTATACTGCGGCCTGCGTCCGGATCTGCCGCGGCCCACGGCCCCTGCCAAGGAGAAGCCTGCGGCGAAGAAGCCGGCAGCTGCGAAGAAGCCGGCTGCCGCCAAGAAGGCCGCCGCGAAGCCCGCGGCGAAGAAGCCGGCCGCGAAGAAGGCCACGGCTGCCAAGAAGCCGGCGGCCAAGAAGTCGACGGCCAAGCCGGCCGCGAAGGAGAAGGCAGAAGGTTAAGGCTTGAGGGCATTTCACAATAGTCGCCTCAGCGACTACCGTTACCCCTACGGCGCCGTCGAAGCAGGCGGCGCCGTCCATGTGAGCATCGACGTCTTCGACGCGCCGGACGTCACCGGTCGCGTCAAGCTGTGGATCGACGGCGAGGGCGAGACGCTCGTCGACATGGAGGCGGCCCCCATCGAGGGCGGCGTGCGCCTCTCGGCCGACATCGAGTGCGACCACCCCGCCATCGTCTGGTACAACTTCCTGCTCTCCTGCTCGGAGGGCCAGCCCGAGTACGGCCCCATCGAGGGGCGCGAGGGCGGCGAGGGCGCCCTGTGGTGGGGTGTGCAGGCGCCGTCGTTCCAGATCACCGTCTACGAGCCGCGCGCGAAGGAGCCGGAATGGTATCGCGGCGGCATCGTCTACCAGATCTTCCCCGACCGCTTCCGCCGCGGGCCCGAGTGGCGCGAGCGCGTCGAGGCCTCCCTCGAGCACCAGAGCAAGGGGCCGGGGCGCCACCTCGTCGAGGAGTGGGACACACCGCCGCGCTACGACAAGACCGAGGACGGCCGCATCGCCTCCTGGGACATCTACGGCGGCACGCTCTCGGGCATCCGCGAGAAGCTGGGATACCTCGAGGACCTCGGCATCACCTGCATCTACCTCAATCCCATCTTCCAGGCCGCCTCGAACCACCGCTATGACACGGCCGACTACACCAAGATCGACCCCGCCCTGGGCGACGAGGCGGAGTTCGGCGCGCTCTGCGAGGAGGCGGCGGCCCACGGCATCCGCATCATCCTCGACGGCGTCTTCAACCACACCGGCGCCGACAGCATCTACTTCGACCGCTACGGCACCTATGGCGGGAAGGGCGCCTACGGCAATCCCAAGTCGGCCTACGCCGACTGGTTCAAGCTCAACGAGGACGGCAGCTACGAGAGCTGGTGGGGCGTGGACGACCTGCCGGATTGCGACGAGTCGTCGCCGAGCTACCGCGACTTCGTGTTCGGCAAGCGCGGCGTCGTGGGCAGGTGGCTCGAGGCGGGCGCTTCGGGCTGGCGGCTCGACGTTGCCGACGAGATGCCGGACGACTTCATCGCCGGCATCGCCTCGGCCGCCCGCGCGGTGCGCGACGACGCGCTCGTGATGGGCGAGGTGTGGGAGGACGCGTCGAACAAGATCAGCTACTCCCGCCTGCGCCGCTACTTCCTGGGCGAGGAGCTCGACTGCGCCATGGGCTACTTCTGGCGCGACAAGGTGCTCGAGTACCTGCTGGGCTCGGCCGGTGGCGACGAGCTCGCCGAGCGCATCGAGACCATGCGGGAGAACTACCCGCCCTTCGCCTTCGAGGGTTCGCTCAACCTGCTGGGCACCCACGACACCGAGCGCATCTTCACCATCCTCGGCGGCGCGCCCGCCAAAGACTCCCTTAGCGACGAGGAGCGCTTCGCCTACCGCCTGCGCGACGACCAGCGCGGCCTCGCCAAGGGGCGCCTGTGGCTGGCGGCGCTCCTGCAGATGTCGCTTCCCGGCGTGCCGTGCATCTACTACGGCGACGAGGCCGGCATGGAGGGCTACGCCGACCCGTACAATCGCGGACCCTACCCCTGGGAGGGCGGCGACGCCGATTGCGGCGCCATCTACCGCAACGCCATCATGCTGCGGCGCACGATCCCCGCGCTCGAGCGCGGCAGCTTCGAGCCGCTTGCGCTCGGCGGCGACCTCTTCGGCTTCGTCCGACGCGACGATGCGAGCGGGTCGTGCGTGGCCGTGGTGGTGAACCGCAGCCTGGAGAACGTCCATGAGGTGCGCATCCCCCGCCTGGGGGAGGAGGCCTGCGACGTCATCGCCGGCCGTGCGCTCGCGGTGGAGGGCGACGAGCTCGTCTTCGAGCTGCCGCAGCTGAGCAGCGCCCTCATCCACTTCCATGCGCACGAGCGCCTGGGGGCCGACCCGGCTCCGGGCGAGGGCATCATCTGCCACATAACGTCGCTGCCCGGGCCCGAGGCCACGGGCACGCTGGGCAAGCCCGCCCTCAAGTTCGTCGACTGGCTCGCCAAGCGCGGCGTGCGCTACTGGCAGCTCCTGCCGGTGAGCCCCACCGACAATCACGGGAGCCCCTATGCGGGACTCTCGGCCTTCGCAGGCAACACCCGCCTCATCGAGGGCGGCGAGAAGCGCATCGACGAGCTCGTCGACGGCAAGCTCACGCGCGCTGAGGCGAAGGCGTTCAAGGAGTTCTGCTCGGCGAACGCCGCGTGGCTCGACTCGTACGCCACCTTCGTCGCCATCAAGGACGAGCTGGGCGCCGGGCTCCCCTGGACGGAGTGGCCCAAGAAGTACCAGGCCTTCAAGCCGGCGCTCGCCAAGGACAAGAAGCTCGCCCCGCGCGTGGAGCGCGAGCGCCTCGCGCAGTTCGAGTTCCAGCGGCAGATGGACGCGCTGCGCGCCCATGCCCGCGAGCGCGGCGTCACCATCGTGGGCGACATGCCCATCTACGTCTCGTCCGACTCGTCGGACGTGTGGGCGCATCGCCAGCTCTTCGACCTGGATGCGGACGGCAGGCCGACGCTCGTCGCGGGTTGCCCGCCCGATCAGTTCGCCGCCGACGGCCAGGTGTGGGGCAACCCGCTCTACCAGTGGGACGCGCATGAGGCCGACGGCTTCGCGTGGTGGACGGCGCGCCTCGAGCGCTCGCTCGCGCTCTACGACTGCATCCGCCTCGACCACTTCATCGGCTTCTGCCAGTACTTCGCCATCCCCGAGGGCGAGGGCGCGGCCAAGGGCAGCTATCGACCGGGTCCGGGACGCGCGCTGTTCCAGGTGGCGTATGACAAGCTGGGGCCGCTGCCGGTGATCGCCGAGGATTTGGGCGTCATCACGGCGGCCGTGCGTGCGCTCATCGCCGAGTGCGGCTTCTGGGGGATGGATGTGTTGCAGTTCTCCGATCAGGACGTTGCGAACTCGTACGTGCCGCCGCTTGAGAAGGTGGTCTACGCGTCGACGCACGACACGCAGACGCTGCCCGGCTGGTGCGCCGAGCGCTATCCGGACTGCGATGCGAAGGAGATGGCCGAGGACATCGTCGCCCGCGCGAAGGCGAGCGGCGCGCCGGTGGTCATCCAGTCGCTGCAGGACGTGCTGGGGCTGGGCGACGAAGCGCGCATGAACGTCCCCGGGACTGCCGACGGCAACTGGACGTGGCGGGCGAAGCGCCTGCCGTAATCCCCGCAGCTTGACAGTTTGCCAGCTGAACACAGGGAGCTGCCTGCTGTCCGCCCATGCCCGCGCCAGAGTGCACACCAAACGACCTGGTTTCGCGCAAACGACGCTCCTACCGGAAGTCACCCTCGTTTGGTGTGCACTAGCCCACCTCAACCATGGATGTTCTGCGAAGCACACCATTCCCAGCCCTCAGGCATGCAATGGCCGTGCAGCCACAAACACCCATGCGCACCAGCGAAAAGAGCAGGCTCTGTCAGATGGCTGTCAGATTTCTGTCAGTATTATCGTAATCCGTGTTAGACGCGATGTGCATACTGCGCGGCATGGATTACATCATTGGACAAGAACACGCCATACGCGTCATTCGCGAGGTCCGACGCACAAGCGGGCTCATGCTCGTGCCCTGCGATCCGCAGCCTAGACGGGATGGCGCAGCCCGGAGATTCTGCATTGAAGATCTGGCCGTCCCGGGAATGCAGTCGCTGAGTGCGTTCGATGATGATCAGCCAGCTTGCCTCGTCTCGCTCACGCAAGAGCGGCGCGTTCGCTCGCGTCATGTGAGACCAGTGGTGATCTCCGGCTGGCTGCCGCCGGGCTCGTTCCTGCGAGTCGCGCGAGATTATCGCTTCGATTGCGCTGTCGAGCTTCCGGCCAATCGTCGTCATTTCGTCACTGCGGCGTCGCTGTGCCTGCTCTCGATGGCCGATCTCCTGCAGCGACGCATGGGTGCGGGAATCATGAAGGCGGCGGAGGCAATTGTGCGCCTGGCAAGTCTTGGCCTCGAGTTTTGCGGGACGTTCGTTCGCAATCCGGAGGACCCCGCTTCCGGTGACGCCGTCTTCGAGAAGCGTCCCATTGCCCGAGCGGCCGACATTCGACGGCATCTCGATGGGCTCTCCTCACGTCATGGCCTGCGCCTCGCCCGTAAGGCCGCAAGATACCTTGCGGATGGGTCTGGCTCGCCGATGGAGGCGCTCATGCTGCTGATGCTCTGCCTGCCTGACAAGTACGGCGGGATTGGCCTCGAGTATCCGAATTTGAACGCGAACATTCCCAGGGACGACTCCGTTGGCCACGTGACGCACTTCGAATCGATGCGACCCGACCTTGGCTGGCCAGGCCCACGAGTTGCGATCGAATACGATGGCGGAAATCACAGTGACTTTGGTGTTAGGGCAGTTGACGCACGGCGCATCCAGGATTATCAGGTGCTTGGATGGAAGGCGTTCCCGGCGACGTTTGCGGACGCGAGGGGGCAGGGGGCGTTCAATCGCTTCGCGTGGCATATCGTCGAGGCGCTCGACCCGACAGGGGAGCGTGGGATTGTTGACGGGATGGCCAGGCTGATGAGAGATGCTGCGTTTCTCGAGCGGCAAGCGAGGCTTCTGGCAGTGCTGCTTCCGAAGGGATCCGAGTGCACACCAAACGACCCTGTTTCGCGCGGATGACGCTCCTACCGGAAGTCGCCCTCGTTTGATGTGCAAATGTCCACGCTAGAGTGCACACCAAACGACCCTGTTTCGCGCGGATGACGCTCCTACCGGAAGTCGCCCTCGTTTGATGTGCGCTCACTGCCCGCTCGCTGCGTGACGGCGTCACTGGCGCAATCCCCCGCGCGAGGTCACAATGGGACTGCATACAATCGCGCAAACGAGGAGGCAGCATGGCGAAGGTGGTTATCATCGGCGGAGTCGCAGGCGGAGCGAGCGCGGCGGCGCGCTTGAGGAGGCTCGACGAGAGCGCCGAGATCGTGGTGCTCGAGCGCGGCGCGTACATCAGCTACGCCAATTGCGGGCTGCCCTATCACGTGGGCGACGTCATCCAGTCGCGCGACGCGCTGCTGCTGCTCACGCCCGAGACGATGCGCGCCCGCTACAACATCGACGTCCGCGTGAACAACGAGGTCACCTCCATCGACCGCGCGGCCAAGAAGGTCGCCATCGAAAACCACGCCACCGGCGAGCGCTACGAGGAGGATTACGACACCCTCATCATCGCCACCGGCTCCTCGCCGCTGCGCCCGCCCATCCCCGGCATCGACTCGCCGCGCATCCGCACGCTGTGGACCGTGCCCGACACCGACGAGATCCGCGCCATCGTGCGCGGGGAGGGCGCGGCCAAGGCCCGCTCGGCCGTCGTCGTGGGCGGCGGCTTCATCGGCCTCGAGATGGCCGAGAACCTGCATGCGGCGGGCCTCGAGGTGAGCCTCGTCGAGGCGGCCGACCAGGTGATGGCGCCGCTCGACTTCGAGCTGGCGCAGATGCTGCATGAGAACATCCTCGACAACGGCGTGGCCCTCTACCTGGGCGACGGCGTCGACTCGTTTGCCGACGACGGCACGCAGGTGACGGTGAGGCTCGCAAGCGGCACCGAGGTCGCAGCCGACCTCGTCATCCTCTCGATCGGCGTGCGCCCCAATGGCCAGCTCGCAGCCGACGCTGGCCTCGAGGTGAACCAGCGCGGGGGCATCGTCGTCGACGAACGCCTGCGCACGAGCGACGAGAGCATCTACGCCATCGGCGACGTCATCGAGGTGCGCGATTTCGTCTCCGGCGAGCCCACGATGATCCCGCTGGCGGGTCCCGCCAACAAGCAGGGGCGCATGGTGGCCGACATCATCTGCGGAGCCGACGTCACCTACAAGGGGACCCAGGGCACGTCGGTTGCCAAGGTCTTCGGTCTCAACGCCGCTTCTACCGGCGCCAACGAGAAGTCGCTGCAGCGTCGCGGCCTCGAGCGCGGGAAGGACTACGACTACGTCCTCGTGCGCAACAACAACCACGCGGGCTACTATCCCGGCGCCGAGCCCATCACGCTCAAGCTGCTGTACGCGCTGCCCGACGGCCGCATCCTGGGCGCCCAGGCGGTGGGCACGGCCGGCGTCGACAAGCGCATCGACACCATCGCCGTGGCGCTGCGCATGGGCGGCACGATCGCAAACCTCACCGAGCTCGAGCTGGCCTACGCGCCGCCGTTCTCGAGCGCCAAGGATCCCGTCAACATGGCCGGCTTCGTGGCCGAGAACCAGATGCGCGGCCTCGTGCGCATCGCCGCCTGGGATGCCATGGAGACGACGGAGGACGTGCAGGTGGTGGACGTTCGCGAGCCGGACGAGACCATCGCGCTCGAGCTCCCCGGCTCCGTCAACATCCCGCTGGGCCAGCTGCGCGCCCGCCTCGGCGAGCTCGATCCCAAGCGGCCCACCATCACCTCCTGCGCCGTGGGCGTGCGCGCCTACAACGCCGCCCGCATCCTCCAGCAGGCGGGTTTTGCCGACGTGAGCGTCTATCCTGCCGGCGCGCGCTTCTGGCACTCGGCCCACACCGACGTCGCCGCCCGCACCAAGGAGCTCGATGCCTTCCCTTTAGCTGATGACGCAGCGCATGCTGCTCCGGCGCTCGACGCCGTTCCTGCCGCGAGCGTGGCAAGCGACGCCGAGATCAGCGTCAACTGCTGCGGCATGCAGTGCCCCGGCCCCATCATGGCCGTGAGCGAGAACCTCAAGCAGATGGAGGCTGGCCAGGTCCTGCGCATCTCGGCATCCGACCCCGGCTTTGCGCGCGACATCGAATCGTGGTGCCGTCGCACGGGAAACACCCTCGTCTCCAACGTGCAAGAGGGTACGACGTATGTGGCCTGCGTGCGCAAGGGCGAGTCCAAGGCGCCCTCGGCCGTGCGGGCCGACCACGCGCATTCCGAGCGAGATGGCAAGACGATCGTCGTGTTCTCCGGCGACATGGACAAGGTGATGGCGTCGTTCATCATCGCCAATGGCGCGGCGGCGATGGGGCGTCCGGTAACGATGTTCTTCACCTTCTGGGGGCTCAACGCGCTGCGAAAGCCGGGCAAGGTCGATGTGGCGAAATCGGGCATCGAGAAGATGTTCGGCGCCATGATGCCGCGCGGCGCCGAGCGCCTGGGGACTTCCAAGATGAATTTCGGCGGCTTGGGTGCGGCCATGATGAGGAAGATCATGGCCGACAAGAACGTCACCAGCCTGCCCGATCTCATCCAGTGCGCGATGCGCTCCGGCGTGAAGATCATCGCCTGCACGATGAGCATGGACGTGATGGGGATCAAGCGGGAAGAGCTCATCGACGGGATTGAGTTTGCCGGCGTGGGGACATACCTGGGCGATGCGGAGGAAAGCGACGTCAACCTCTTCATCTAGGCCGCACGGCTGCGACAGGGGGGCGTGACAAGGTCCCCAGGTGTCACGCCCCGCGGCGCTATGATGGGGGCGCAGGCGATGTGAGGGGGATCATCATGAGGTCAGACATGGACAGGCGCACGTTTGTCGGCGTGGCCGGCGGGGCCATCGCATCGGCCTTCCTCGCGGGATGCGCCGGCCAGGAAGGCGCCCCGGCTGCCGACCAGGCCTCGGCGGGCATCGACTACATGGCGCTCGTCAACAAGCAGCACCAGCTCCCCGACGGCTGGGAGGATGCCGTCGAGATCGTCCATCTCGTCAACTCCGAGGAGTGGGACGTCGACGTCGAGGCGAAGGCCTACGAGGCCTACCTCGCCCTCAAGGAGGAGCTCGAGGGCGACGGCGTCTTCGTCGACCTCGACTCGGCCTACCGCAGCGTAGCCGCCCAGCAGGAGATAGTCGAGGACTTCACCGAGAAGTACGGCGAGGAGTACGTCAAGCTCTACGTGGCCGTCCCGGGCTACTCCGAGCACCATACCGGCCTCGCGCTCGACCTCTTCCTCATCATCGACGGCAAGGGCGTCTACTACAACGAGGACATGGTCAAGTATCCCGAGATCTGGGAGAAGATTCACGCTCGCCTCGCCGACCACGGCTTCATCCTGCGCTATCTGCCCGGCAAGAAGATCGAGACGGGCTACAGCTACGAGCCCTGGCACATCCGCTATATCGACGACGTGGAGGCTGCTCGCAAGATCATGTCCGAAGGCATCACCTTCGAACGCTACCTCGGTGAGCTCGACCCGTCGATTGCCGACTGCAAGGTGGACTACGGCACCTCCGGGCTCTACGCCGAGGCCGACATGGACTCCGCCCTCGACGCCATCCTGCGCGAGTTCGGCACCTGGACCGGCTGCGCCATGAAGCGCCTCGCCTTCGCGGGCGACGAGGCCTGCGACGCAGACGAGCTCGCCTACGTGAACGAGCTGCGCGAGGCAAAGATGCCCGATGTCGATGCCTTCGACCAGGCGATCGTCTTCGAGTGCACCTTCCACACCCCGAGCGCGGCGGAGGCGGAGGGGACGGCCTGGGAGCCCGATGCCGACTACGACGGCTGGACCTGGCATCTCGGGCGCACGGGCGCAGATGGCGCCTGGCAGCTCATGACCTGGGGGTACTAGCCTGACGCCCCCATTGTCACGCTACGCGGCGGTATGATGGAGGCAGGCAGACAAGGGAAGGAGACCCCATGCACAAGATCCTGCTGGTCATCGGCTCGCTGCGCGACGATTCCATCAACCTCCAGCTCGCCGATGCCATCATGACCAAGCTCGCCGGGCGCGCCGAGGTGGCCGAGCTCGAGTACGACGACATCCCCTGGGTCAACCAGGACATCGAGTTTCCCACGCCGCAGGGCGTGGCGCGCGTGCGCTACGAGGTGAGCCACGCCGACGCCATCTGGTTCGTCTGCCCCGAGTACAACGGCAGCTACCCCGGGCACGTGAAGAACCTCATCGACTGGCTGTCGCGCAATTCCGACGACGAGCACAACAACGTGGTCGTGATTGACGACATGCCCGTCACCGTGAGCGGGGCGGCTGGCCGCAGCGGCTCGCGCAAGATGCAGGCCAAGCTCATCGAGCTCCTGGACTTCGTCGGCGCCAAGGTGATGGCCGAGCCCGCCGTGGGCATCGAGCTTCCGGCCCAGGCCTTCTCGACGAGCGAGCTCGAGATCACGCCCGAAATCGACGCCGCCATCTCCGAGCAGGTGGACGAGTTCCTCGCCTTCGTCGACGAACAGGCCTAATCCCTCTCGGGGCATGACAGTTTGGGGACAGGCGCCTAAGTGTCATATCCGCGTTCAGATATGACACTTAGGCGCCTGTCCCCAAACTGTCATGCCCGCCAAATCAGCCGTTGATGTGGACGTGCGGTCGGTCGTCGTAGCCGTGCATCTCACCCATGTAGACGAAGTAGTCGGCAAGCGCATCGGCAAGCGACTGGTCGTGCGTCGCGATGACGATCGTGCGGCCGGCCGCCTTGAGCTGCTCCAGGAATCCGATCAGCCACGCCCGCGTCCGCGCATCCAGCCCCGAGAGCGGCTCGTCAAAGCAGTACACGTCGGGGTTCATGCTCAGCACGCTGGCGATGGCGACGCGACGCCGCTCCCCGCCGGAGAGGTTGTACGGGGCACGATCGCGCAGCTCGACGATGTCGAGCATCGCGAGCGCATCGTCCACGCGCCGGTCCACCTCCTCGGCCGAGAGCCCCATCTGCCTCGGGCCGAACGCGACCTCGTCGGCCACGCTCGTGCAGAAGAGCTGCGCGTCGCTGTCCTGGAAGATGAAGCCCACGCGCTGGTGCAGCCGCTTGGAGAAGCGCGCATCGCGCATTGACGCCTCGCTCACCAGCTCGCCGTCGAAGGCGTAGCTGCCCTGGTTGGGGTGGATGAGCCCGCAGATGGCCTTGAGCAGGGTCGACTTGCCCGAGCCGTTGTCGCCCATGAGGACGACGCAGTCGCCCGCCGCGATTCTGAGGCCGATGTGCGAAAGGGCGGGCCGACCGTCGTAGGCGAAGCAGAAGTCGGAGAACTCGATGAGTGGGGTCGCGCTCCCAGCATGCGGCTCGTGGAGGCCGTGGGTTGCGTGCTCGTGCGTCATGCGATCGCCCCCTCGAGCCAGGCGAACGTCGCCACGAGAAGCGCGAGCAGCACGAGCCATGCCGCATCTGCGCGGCGCCAGCCACGGGTGCGCTCGAAGGCATACTCGCCCTCGAAGCCGCGGCAGCGCATGGCGTCGAAGGTCTGCTGGGAGGCCGACGCCGCCTTGAGCAACACCACGCCCCCTACGCCGCCCATGGCGCCGCGCTTGTCCGGATTGCGCCCGACGCTCCTCAGCCGCAGTGCGACGAGCGCCTCGAGCGCGGTCTCGCCCAGCTGGACGATGCTCCTCAGGGCGAGGTCGAGCGTGAGGATGACGATGTCAGGGACGCGGAAGCGGGCGAGGGCGCCGGTGAGCTCGGCGGCAGGCGTCGAGAGGGCCACCTCCATGGCGATGCCCGTGCTGACGAGTGCCTTGCCGGCCATCAGGATGGCCGAGCGCGGCTGGCCCAAGAGGACGGCCGGCAGCATGAGGACGAGCGTGAGCGCCGCGGCAAGGCCCGCCACGGAAGCCAAGCGGGCGAGTGCTGCGCGCGGCATGAGCGCGGCGCGCAGGAGCACGCCCGCCAAGACGACGAGGACGAAGGCGAAGTTGCGGCTCAGGGAGACCATCAGGATGCAGGCGAGCGCGAAGACCAGCTTCACCGGCGCGGAGGGGGAGAGCGCGCTGGCGGCCACGCCGTCGAGGCGCAGCTGCGCGAGCACCGATGTCACCGAGAGCATGCTCTTTGCGATGAAGCCGTCCCTGTCGCCCGTGGGCTCGTAGGTCTGCGGCTCGGCGAGCCAGGAGGGGAGTGTCTCGCGCACGTCGCCCAAGCTAGGCGCCTTGCTTCGGCCCGAAGTCCACCGTCGGTCGTGCCGCGGCCCCCATCAGCCGGAAGATGATCACCAGCAGCGCCACGCCGATGACGGCAGACAGCACGTAGGCCGCCCATTCGGGCATGCCGGCCAGCGAGTAGTCGGGCATGAGCGAGCTCCACTCCCAGCCGTTCGCGAGGCCGACCGGCGCGTAGCCCACCATCTCCACGAGGTCCTCCGTCGCCCATTCGCCCCAGGCGTCGCCCGTGGCGAGGAGGCCCAGCGGCGTGGCCGCCACGAGCGCGAGGATGAGCCCGGCAATCGGGACGACGCCGGCCTCCCGCGCGTTCGCGGGACGCTCAATCCCAAACGACGGCGCCGCGTGGCGGACGAAGGCCAGGATGCCCACGGTGAAGCCCGCCTCGGCAAGGCCCGCCACCGTGAGATGACCCAGCATCATGGCGGGAATCGCCACCTGGAGGGGGTAGGGGCAGTAGAGCGCATTGCCCGCAGCATCGTGGAAGAGCAGGGGCTGGATGCCAAACTCGATGGCGGTGAGCAGGGCCGCGCAATTGAGGCCCACGTACGAGCCCACGGCCGCGCCGAGCAGCTCGCCACGCTCGCCGTCCACGCGCCTGCGGATGAGGTCGTAGATCGCGTAGCCCACGAAGGGCAGCACGAAGGCCATGTTGAAGCAGTTCGCGCCCAGGGCGAGGATGCCGCCGTCGCCGAAGAGCACCGCCTGGATGGCCAGGGCGATGCTCACCGCGAGCACCGCCGCCCAGGGGCCGAAGAGTATCGCGATGAGCGTGCCGCAGACGGCGTGCCCCGTGGTGCCGCCGGGCAGCGGGATGTTGAACATCATCGAGAGGAAGCAGAACGCGGCCGCCACGCCCAGAAGCGGCATCTTTTCGCGCGGGACCTCCTCACGCACCTTCGCCACGGCCCGCACGAGCACGGGCGCCATTGCCAGGCCGGCAACGGCGCAGGTGGACGGGCTGAGGTAGTTTTCAGGAATGTGCATGCGGCACTCCTTGCTAGGATGGTGTTAGCGGAACAATAGTAATACTTTTCTAGTAATCGTGTTACCCGGAGGTGGAAAGCGCATGGCAAGCGACCTCGTCAGATTCACGGTGGCCGTGCCAGGCGAGCTTCTCGACCAGTTCGACCAGCTCGTCGAGCGCCGCGGCATCACGGCAAACCGATCGGAGGCCGTCCGCGACCTCATTCGCGAGCGCCTCGTGGAAGGCGAGCTCGCCGAGCCCGATGCCGAGGTCGTCGGCTCGATAACGATGGTGTACGACCACCATCTCCCTGGCGTGTCGCAGCGTCTCGACGAGGTCCAGCACGAGCACCTCGATGTCGTCATCTCAAAGATGCACGTGCACCTCGACCACGGGGCGTGCCTCGAGACCATCGCCGTGCGCGGGGCCAGCGACGAGGTTCACGCGCTCGCCGACAAGCTCCTCGGGACGAAGGGCGTGCGCCACGGCCGGCTCGTGTGCGTCGCCGCCGAGTCCGGGCACGCCCATCGCTAAAGCCCGCGCGCCCTCAGCCGCGCAGCACCTTCGCGAAGCGCCAGAGCACGCGCGCCGTGGCACCCCAGATGATCGGGTCGGTCCCGCGGTAGAAGGGGACCTCGTGGGCGCCGAAGCGCCAGGGATAATCGCGCCCGCCGGGGATGAGATCGAAGGGGAAGTCGTCGCCAAAGCGCGGCTCGGCCCCCACGATGTGGACCTCGGGGTCGGTGGCCACCAGCCAGTCGAGCCCCACGGTGAACGCGCGATCGACCTCGTCGGCAGAGAAGCTGCCCTCCCAGCCCGTCAGGCGGGCGACGAACACCTCCATGGGCGCACCGCCCGGGCCGGCTACGTTGCCCAGTCCCCCGACGACCTCGAGCTGGCTCGGCTCTACGAGTAGCTCCTCGCAGGCCTCGCGCACGGCCGCCTCCTGCGCGGTCTCGCCCGGCTCGATGGCGCCTCCGGGAAGGCACACCTCGTCCGGCTGGACATCCAGCGTGGCCGCGCGCACCTCGAGCACCACCTCGAGTCCGCGTTCGCCCTCGACGAGGCAGATCATGAGGGCGTAGCCGCCTGCACGACCACGCTCACCCGCCGCAGCCTCCAGCGCGGCGCGCACCTCAGCTTCTCCGATGCCGCCCCGCATCATGGGATCTTGTTTCCCGCCGCGGCGTAGATCTCGTACCACTCCTCGCGCGACAGCCGAACGTCAGCCGCCCGCGCAGACTCGGTCACGCGCTCGGGACGCGTCGTGCCGATGATGGCCTGCATCTTGGCCGGGTACCTCAGCACCCAGGCCACCGCCACCGCCGAGGCACTCACCCCGCGCTCGCCGCCAATGCGCTCGAGCACGGCGTTGAGGTCCGCGAAATCCGGATTGCCCATGAAGCTGCCGCGCCCGTCGCCTGCCTGCATGACGCTCCAGGCCTGAATTGCCATATCGTGCTCGGTGGCATGGGCGAAGATGCCATCGTCGCGCATGGCGCCGCGCTCGCCCTTGGTGTTGACGTTGAGGATGGAGTCGATGGCCGGCGAGTAGGCGCACGACAGCTGCATCTGCGTTGCCACGAGCGGAAAGCCCAGGCAGGACTGGATGCGCGCGGTCGCCGCGGCGGTGAGATTGCTCACCCCGAAGTCGAGCACCTTCCCCGTGAGCCTCAGCGTCTCGAAGGCGCGTGCCACCTCCTCCGGCTCCATGAGGACGTCGGGTCGGTGCAGGAGCAGCGAGTCGATGTGGTCGGTGCGCAGGCGTGCCAAACTCGCCTCGACACCGCCGACGATGTGCTCGTAGGAGAAGTCGTAGTAGCTGGTGGCCGCGCGGGGATGGCGGCGGATGCCCACCTTGGTCTGGATGAGCATACGGTCGCGCATGCCCGGACGGGCGGCCAACGCCTCGCCGAGGATCTCCTCGCAGCGGCCGTCGCCGTAGATGTCGGCAGTGTCGAGCATGTTGATCTCGGCGGCCTCGGCCGCGTCGAGCAGCGTGCCCACCGCGTCCGCATCGAGCGTCTTTGTGCGCCAGAGGCCGAGCACCACCGCGCTCGCCTTGGCGTCGTGCGTCCCGAAGGAAACGTTTCGCATGGGTCCTCCCGTTCCGCATCGCCTTCACCTGGAAGTATGGCAGATGCGCCAGCTGCTCCCGATACGGCAGCGCGTCTGTCAATCCATCCCAGACTTGCGCACTTTCCACCCGAGCACGCGCGCCTGCCGCGAACCCGCCCGCAGCGGCCCCCGCTTGCCGTATCCTCAAGCTGCCCGACATTCTCGGCTGCCCAATCGTGTAATGGCCAGAGGGGAGGCAGGCTGTCTCGCACGCCCGACATAGAGCAGGTCTTCAGGCGCAATGCGCAGGCGGTCTACCGCGTGTGCTACTCCTTCATGGGCAATGCCGCCGATGCCGAGGACGCCACGCAGACCACGTTCATGCGGCTCATCGACCATCCGCAGGAGTTTGCCGATGAGGGGCACGAGCGTGGCTGGCTCATCACCGTGGCCTCCAACATCTGCCGCGACATGCTCAAGAGCGCGTCGCGTACGCAGGTGACGTCCATGCCGGAGGGCATGGAGGTGGCCGACGAGTCTGCGCAGGTGGATGTGGATGACGACGTCGACGAGACGCTCGCCGCGGTGATGCGTCTGCCCGAGAAGCACAAGGACGTGGTGTACCTCCACTACTACGAGGGCCTCAAGACCGACGAGATAGCACGGCTCACCAACGCCCCGCCATCGACGGTGCGCAATCGATTGCGCGATGCGCGGGCGATGCTCAAGGAGATGTTGGATGGAAGAGCGGGGAAGGGGGGACGTGATGGACGATAGGATGCAAGATAGGGCAGACGACCAGCTCGACGGGCGCATCCGCAATGCCTATGAGAGCGTCTCCCTCTCCGAGGAAGCCGAGGGGCTCATGTTGGAGGCGCTTCTCGCCTACCAGGCCGAGCGCGAGGCGGATGATGCGCATGACGAGCCCGCGCAGGCGGAGGTCATGGCAATGCCGCGACGCAGCTGGCTGCGCTTTGCCATCCCCGCAGCCGCCTGCCTGCTCGTGGCCCTCGTGGTCGGGACCCAGCTGATGGGAGGATCGCAGGCGAGCGTGGATGCCAAGGGCGACGCAGCCGCTCCCGCAGGGGCGGAGATGGCTTACGAGTCGTCTGCGGAGGCTGCCGCTGCGACGCCGTCCCTTGAGCTCATCCTGGAGGACGGTCGGTCCGTCGAGCTCAATCCGGAGCAGGTGGGGGAGAGCCTCGGCCATGCCGAGCTCGACGGCGTACCCTGCGAAATCTTCGAAATAGACCCCTATCCGTATGGGAGGGACGACCTCTGCGCCGCTCAGCTTGATGGGGATGGGGCCTTCTATCTCGTCCGCATGAGGCGAGATGGGTGATTGGCCCCGGGGCTAGCCCCTCGCCTCGCTCCCGCCACGCCTGCCTCCTCGCGCGTCCGCTTGTCCGCCCGCACGAATCGCATGCTCGGGGCGGTGTTTGCACACCAGATGCCGAAAGACTTCGGTCAGAGCGCTGCTTTCCGGCTGGGGGCCCTTTTGGTGTGCAGAGCTTGGACTCGAATGGGTGCTCGATGACGATGGGGCACATGGCAAATCGCCGCAGCTGCCCAAATCGCCCGACATTTTCGCGCGCTCGCTCGTTTCCCTGTCAGATGGCTTCCAGGGAAGGAGCGCACCATGGTATCTCAGGACAAGTTCGCCCGCTGGATGGCAGCCCCCATCCTCATCGCCGCCCTCGTCGGCGCGATCCTCATCGCCTGCTCGCTTGCGGCCTGCACGGCGCGCATCGAAGACGGTCCCCTGCCCTCGACCACGGATCAGGGCAAAGACGGCTTGGCAGAGTCCCAAGGCTACGCGATTGCCACCGAGTCCTACGCTGGCGGCGAGGTCGCGTGGGACGACCTCTGGGTGGAGCATGGCGGCTTCGACACCGAGGAGTATGCGCACGTGGACGAGCGCGGCTTCATCACCACCACGTCGCGCCCGCTCTCGACGGTCTCCGCCGACGTCGACACCGCATCCTTCGCCAACCTCCGCCGCATGCTGCGCGACGGCTACCTGCTCGACGAGGTGCCGACCGGGGCCGTGCGCATCGAGGAGATACTCAACTACTTCGACTACCGCTATCCCGAGCCCGCCTCCGGGGAGCGATTCTCGATGACGGCGAAGATGGGCGACTGCCCCTGGAATCCCCAGACCAAGCTCCTCGTGCTCGGCTTCGCCAGCGAGCGCGAGGTGGTTCGCGAGCAGGGCAGCAACCTGGTCTTCCTCATCGACGTCTCCGGCTCGATGGATTCCCCCGACAAGCTCGACCTGCTCAAGCAGGCGTTCGAGGTGCTGACGAGCCAGCTCGGCGCGCGCGACCGCGTCTCCATCGTCACCTACGCGGGCGGCGAGGAGCTCGTCCTCGAGGGCGCCCCGGGCGATGACGCGCGTTCCATCATGCGGGCCATCCGGCGCCTGCGCGCCGAGGGGTCCACGAATGGCGAGCGCGGGCTCGAGCTTGCCTACGAGGTGGCCGAGCGCAACTTCATCGAGGGCGGCACGAACCGCATCATCATGGCCTCCGACGGCGACCTCAACGTCGGGATGACGAGCGAGAGCGACCTCCACGACTACGTGAGCGCCAAGCGCGAGACGGGCATCTACCTCTCGGTCCTCGGCTTCGGCACGGGCAACTACAAGGACAACAAGATGGAGACCCTGGCCGACCACGGCAATGGCTCGTACCACTACATCGACTGCGTGGAGGAGGCCGAGCGCGTGCTGGAGGGCCGGCTGCGCGCCAACATCGTCCCCTTCGCCGATGACGTCAAGGTGCAGGTCGAGTTCAACCCGGCCGAGGTGCGCGGCTATCGGCTGCTTGGGTACGAGAATCGCGAGATGGCAGATGAGGACTTCCGCAACGACGAGGCCGACGCCGGCGAGGTGGGGCCGGGCATGCAGTTCACGCTCGCGTACGAGATCGTGCCGTCCGATTCCGAGATGGAGCTGCCCGAGGTCGAGCTCAAGTACGGAGACGGGACGCCGGAGCCTTCGGGCGCCGCCTCCGAGTGGCTCACCGCGAGCCTGCGCTATCGCAGCTTCGAGGACGGCCAGGTGCACGAGAGCCAGCTCGCGATCGGTGCCGACGACCTCGACGAGGAGCCGGGCGACGACTGGCACCTGGCAGCCTCTGCCATAGAGCTTTGCCTCGTGGCCCGCGATTCCGCCTGGCGCGGCGACGCGACGCTCGACGACGCCCTCGCCCAGCTAGAGCAGGCATCTAGCGCGGACGAGTTCTCGCGCGAGGCCCTCCTCGAGCTCATCGATCTCGCACGCGGCTGAGGGCCGGATGACAGGGTGTCAACAGCTTTGCTCCACATTCGCGCGCTATAGTTCCCCCGGAGAGAGGGCGGCTGCAGGGCCGCAGGAAGGAGATGGAATGTTCGGAGAGAAGAAGCTCGGCTTTGGCCTCATGCGCCTGCCGCTCACAGATCCCAACGATTCGTCCAGCGTCGACGTCGACCAGGTGTGCAAGATGGTCGACCGCCTGCTCGAGCACGGGTTCACCTACTTCGACACCGCGTGGATGTACACCGGCTTCGCCAGCGAGCCCACGGTGAAGGCCGCGCTCGTCGACCGTCACCCGCGCGAGAGCTTCACGATTGCCACCAAGCTGCACAACGGCTTCTTCAACTCGCTCGAGGGCCGCGACGAGATCTTCAACGCGCAGCTCGAGAAGACCGGCGCCGGCTACTTCGACTACTACCTCATCCACGGCATCGAGGCCGGCAGCCTCGAGCACTACGAGAAGTTCGACTGCTTCGACTGGCTGCTCGCCAAGCGCGACGCCGGCCTCGTGCGCCATGCGGGCTTCTCCTACCACGACAGCCCCGAGCTGCTCGACGAGATCCTCACCAAGCACCCGGAGATGGAGTTCGTCCAGCTGCAGATCAACTACCTCGACTGGGAGAGCGAGTGGATCCAGGCCCACGGCTGCTACGAGGTGGCGCGCAAGCACGGCAAGCCCATCATCGTGATGGAGCCGGTCAAGGGCGGGACGCTCGCCCAGGTTCCGGAGGCGGCGGAGGCGCTCCTGCGCGAGCTCGACCCCGGCATGTCCACTGCCAGCTGGGCCATCCGCTTTGCGGCGTCGCTGCCCGGCGTCGAGATGGTGCTCTCCGGCATGGGCAACCTCGCCCAGCTTGAGGACAACATCTCCTACATGGAGGACTTCAAGCCCCTCACCGAGGCCGAGCGCGAGACGCTCTTCCGCGTGGCCGAGGTCATCAACGCCCAGGAGGCCATCCCGTGCACCGCGTGCCACTACTGCACCGAGGGCTGCCCCATGAAGATCTGCATCCCCGAGTACTTCTCGCTCTACAACGAGGACATGCGCGAGGACCTCGAGGAGAAGGGCTGGACCATCAACTTCACCAATTACGAGCACCTCGCCGAGAACTTCGGCAAGGCGAGCGAGTGCATCGGCTGCGGACAGTGTGAGTCCGTGTGCCCGCAGCACATCCAGATCATCTCCGAGCTGGAGAGCGTGGCGAAGCACTTCGAGTAGCGGCTGCGCAACAGCTGGACGAGGTGCCGAGGAGGACGGCGCCCGGGCAGACGTTGTGTTTGCGGCATTCTCACGGCAGCCTTGCGCTGGAATGAGCAGGGGAGGAAAGCACATGCGGTATCGAAGGCTGGGCAGGACCGAGCTCCAGGTGAGCGAGGTGGGCTTGGGCTGCGAATGGCTCGAGCACAAGGACGAGGCCGAGGTGCGCGCCATCGTCGAGCGCGCGGAGTCGCATGGCATGAACACGATGGACGTGTGGATGAGCGACCCGCGCGTGCGCAGCATGCTGGGCGACGCCATCCGCGACACGCGCGACCGCTGGTTCATCCAAGGGCACATCGGCTCCACCTGGCAGGATGGGCAGTACGTGCGCACGCGCGACGCCGAGGCCTGCAAGCTGGCCTTCGACGACATGCTGGAGCGCTTCCACACCGACCACATCGACCTCGGCATGATCCACTACGTCGACAGTCCGGAGGAGCTGCGCCAGATACTTGCGGGCGGCGCCTACCTCGACTACGTCCACGAGCTGCACGCCCAGGGCGTCATCGACCACGTGGGCATCTCCACCCACAACCCCATCTGCGGCCTCATGGCGATAGAGAGCGGGGAGGTGGACATGCTGATGTTCTCCGTGAATCCCGCCTACGACATGAAGCCGGCCTCCGATGACATCGAGACGCTCTTCGGCGACTACGGCGACGAGATCCAGGGCATGGACGCCGACCGCCTCGAGCTGTATCGCGCGTCGGAGCGCGCCGACATCGGCATCACCGTGATGAAGACCTTCGCCGGCGGACGCCTCCTCGACCCGGAGCGCTCGCCCTTCGGCGTCGCCCTCACGCCGGTCCAATGCATGCACTACGCGCTTACGCGGCCTGCCGTGTCGAGCGTGCTCATCGGCTATGCGAGCGTGGACCAGGTGGACGAGTGCGCGTCCTACGAGGGCGCCTCGGCCGAGGATCTGGACTACGCCACCGCGCTCGCCACCGCGCCGGCGCATCCCATCTCGGGCCTGTGCACCTACTGCGGCCACTGCGCGCCCTGCACCACGGGTATCTCGATAGCCAACGTCAACAAGTTCTTCGACCTGGCCGAAGTGCAGGTCGCAAAGGGGGAGCCGCTCCCCGCGCTCGTCGCCGACCACTACCACGCCCTCGAGCACACGGCAGACGAATGCATCGCCTGCGGGGCCTGCGAGCCGCGCTGTCCCTTCGGCGTGCCCATCATCGAGCGCATGGAGGCAGCCGTCGCGCTGTTCGGCTAGCAACGCAAAAAGGCCGGCCCTCTCCTGGCTTGAAGACATAACTCGCCAGGAGGGAGCCGGCCCCGCCATCATTGGGCAATCCCAACGCGCGGGTGGCCCGATGGGTTCTAGCTCACCAGCTGCAGAACCTCGGAGAGGCTCTTCTTGCCAAAGCTCACCTGCTCGGATCCGCCCTTATCCACCACCAGGCACGGCACGCTCATCACGTTGTAGGCGTCCTTGAGCGCGGCGAAGTGGTTGATGTCGTAGACATCTGCGGTGACGTTGGCGTTGTCGGCGGCAATGCGCTGCGCGGCAAGCACCACGTCGGGGCACATCGTGCACGAGAGCCCGACGAGCACCTTGAGCGACACGGGCTCGTCGATGGCGGCGATGCCCGCCCGATCCGCGTCGTCGATGGGCTGGCCGGGGCCCGCGGCGTTGTAGAGCCCGAGCACGAACGAGGTGAACTCATGGCCGCCCGGGACGCCGTGGAAGGCGAGTCCGGTGGGCGTGCCGTCGGCGGCGCACACCTGCACGAAGGGCAGCTCCTCGCCGGCGACCTCGGATACGTCGCCCCGCTCCACCGACAGCTTGTCGGTGAGCCCGGCGAGTTCGGTCATGTAGCCCTCGAGCTCTGCGGCAACGGGACGGTCGTCCAGGTAGAGCCTCAGCACGAGCGGGGCGCCCATGCGATCGAAGACGGTGCGCAGCTGGGCGAGCATGCCCTCGTCGAAGAGGCCATCCTTGGGCGCCGCGCCGTCTGCCGTGCCGGGCGCGGGCGTTGCGGCCGCCGGGTTTGCGCTGGGGCGCGAGACGGGACGCTCGGGAACGATGCCCACCTTCTCCTGGGCGCGCTTGCAGTAGCGCTCCATGTCGGTGGAGCAGGCAGCGGCCTCGCCCACGGCGGTGGCCACCTGGCGCAGCTGCTTGATGCACACGTCGCCTGCGGCGAAGAGGCCGTCGGCCGTGGACATGTGATTCTCGTCGGTGACGATGTAGCCCTGGTCGTTGAGCTCGGCGATGCCGTCCACCAGCGAGGTGGCCGGCGCGTAGCCGGCAAACACGAACACGCCGAAGCTGTCGCCGTCGGCCGCCTCGTAGACGCCGACCTCGCCGGTCTGGTTGTCCTTGTAGGTGATCTTGCGCAGCGCGCTGTCGCCCTCCACCTTCACGACCTCGGTGTTGTAGCGCACGTCGATCTTCTCGTGCGCCTTGGCGGGCTCGGCCGCAGCCGGCGCGCAGGTGAAGTCGGGCTCGCGCACGAGGATGGTCACGTGGCTCGCGTACTTGGTGAGGAAGACGGCCTCCTCCGCAGCCGCGAAGCCGCCGCCCACCACGAAGACCTGCTTGCCGGTGAAGAACTCGCCGTCGCAGGTGGCGCAGTAGGCAACGCCGTGCCCCTTGAACTCGGCCTCGCCCTCGAAGCCAATCATGCGCGGGCTCGCGCCCGTC
>CACZNT010000161.1 GCA_902782635.1 uncultured Coriobacteriaceae bacterium | reverse complement strand
TAGCAGGTGCGCCAGGCGGCGGGCCCGAGGCTGCGCAGGGTGGTCGCGGTGTGGAAGGTGCCCGCGCCCACCTCGGAGTCGTAGGGCTGCATGACCGTGCAGCCCTGCGCGGCCCAATACCGCTCGAGCTCTAAGATCATGTCCTGGAACGTCAAGACCTGGGAAGCCATGGATCTCCTTTCGGGCAAGCTGCTAGAGCAGTCCGATGTCCTTGGGTGGCCAGTAGATGCCGAATGCGCGCGACGTGATGGAGTCGCGCTCGATAGGCCCGAAGTAGCGCGAGTCGGCGGAGCTGGTGCGGTTGTCCCCCATTACCCACACCATGCCCTCGGGGACGGTGAAGGGATAGCTGATCTCGCCCTCATAGCCCTCCCACTGCGTGAGTGGGTCGGTCGAGCGACCGTTCACATAGGGCTCATCGAGGAGCTGCCCGTCCACATACACGAGCCCGTCGCGCAGGTCGATGGTCTGACCCTCGGTGGCGATGACGCGCTTTATGAGGATCTGGCCAGAGTCCTTGGGGTCGTCGAAGGTGACGACGTCGCCCGTGTCGGGCTCGCGGAAGCGGAAGCTTAGCTTCTCGCCCCAGACGAGGTCGTCGAGTTGGATCGTCTCGAGCATCGAGCCGGTAGGCACCTTGTAGGCCTCGCCGACGAAGAGGCGTATAAGCACGAAGCAGGCCAGGCCCGCGACCAGGATGAACAAGATGTCGAGCAGCACGCGGCCGAATGAGCGCCGAGGCTCGTCGTAGTAGCGGGAGGAGGCGATGCCCTCGTCAGCGCCCACGACCTGGAGGGGCTCGGAGTAGCCGGGAAGCTCGCCCAGGCCCTGCCTAGCCTCGGCATCGCGAAGATGAGCGGGGGCGCGGCGAGGCTTCTCGGGTACGAAGCCCGCAGGCTCCACCTCGTCAAACTCATCCATCCCTCACGTCACCCCTCTTCCCCATCCTGGCAAGCTCCATCGCCCGGGCGCGCTCCTCATCGCTTATGTCGGCCGACTCTAGTAGGTCGGGCCGCATGAGGGCGGTTCGCTCCAGAGCATTCTCGCGCCTCCAGGCCGCTATCTCGGCATGGTTTCCCGAGAGCAGCACGGGAGGCACGCTCATTCCATCATAGTCTGCCGGCCGGGTATATTGCGCGTATTCGAGCAGTCCATCCGAAAAAGACTCGTCCACGCTGCTCATCTCGTCCCCGAGCGCCCCGGGAAGCAGGCGCACGACGGCGTCTATCACCACCATAGCGGCGAGCTCGCCGCCGGTGAGCACGTAATCCCCGAGGGAGATCACCTCGTCTGCCAGCGAGAATGCCCGCTCGTCTATCCCCTCGTAGCGACCGCACACGAGAAGCACGCGATCGCGCTCCGAGAGCTCGCGGGCGCACGCCTCGTCGAAGGGGCGGCCGGCTGGCGAGAAGAAGACGACGTGCGGCTTCGCGTCGCCGCGCGACGAGATATCCGCTATCGACTCGAAGAAGGGAGGCGCTGCCATGAGCATGCCCGCTCCCCCGCCGAAGGGCGCGTCGTCGACGGTCCTGTGCCTATCGTGCGTCCAATCGCGCAGGTCGTAGGCCTCGAATTCGAAGATGCCCGCCTCACGGGCACGCCCCATTATCGATGTGGAGAGGTAGGGCTCGAAAACCCCGGGGAAGACGGACAGCGTCTCAAATCGCATCGTCGCCCTCCCTTTTTGCCTCGACCATGCCGTCGGACACGCGCACGACGATCTCGTCCCCATCGACGCTGAGAACGATTTCGTCCACCGCTGGGATGAGCACCTCGCCATGAGGACCTCGCACGGTCCACACGTCTTGGACGGGACCGCGCATGACCTCCTCGATGCAGCCGAGGGGGCCAAGCTCCTCGTCGCGCACCTTACGGCCGATGAGCGAGGGGGCGTCCATCAGGGCAAAGTCCTCGGGAAGGTCGGACTTGCGCACGAGCAGGAAGCGGCCGGCAAGCTCCTCGGCCTCCTCGCGCTCGGATGTCTCCTCGAAGGAAACGAGCTGCGCGGCATCACCGGATACTGAGGCGACGGTGAGCCAGCGAGGCCCCTTAAGAAGCGGCGGCACGACGCACACTTCGAGGCCGCATCGCATAAGCGGGGGAAGGCCTGCCGTGGGTTCCACGACAACCTCCCCCCGCCTTCCATGCGCCTTGGTGATGCGCGCTATCCTGCGGGCAGGTTCGAACACATGCCACCTAGCCCAGGACCTCGACGTCCACCTGGGTGCCCAGGCGCTGCCCGAGGGCGCGCGCGATGGTGCGGATGGCCTTGATGGTGCGACCCTTGCGCCCGATGACCTTGCCCGCATCCGACTCGGCGCAGCTCACCTCGATGAGCGTGCCGGAATCGGAGTCGGTGACGTCGAGGGACACGGCGTCCGCATCGTCGACAAGACCGCACACGACGCACTCGACCAGGTCGGCAACCTTGTCGGAGATGAGGACTTCGCCCTCATCCTCGGCATCATCGTCAATGTCGTCGTCCTCTTCGACGTCGTCGTCGGCATCGTCGATGTCGACGGCCTCCTCGTCGTCGAGCTCGGACTCGAAGATCTCCTCGTCAGCCATGGGCTACTCAGCGTCCTCGGCAGGAGCCTCGGCTGCCTCCTCGGCATCGCCCTCTGCAGCAGCGGCCTCGGCCTCGGCGGCAGCCTCAGCGGCGGCCTTGTCGCGGGCCTGCTGCTTCTTGGACTTCTTGGCCTTCTTCTCGGGTGCGGCAGCGTCGCCCTTCGCGATCTCGACGAGATGGGAGACGGCGCTCGACATCTGGGCGCCCTTGCCGAGCCACTCATCGACCTTCTCGACGTCGATGTCAATGGTCTTGGGGGTGGTGAGCGGGTTGTAGATGCCAACCTGCTCGATGTAGCGGCCGTCGCGCGGCATGCGGCCATCGGCGACGACGACACGGTAGTACGGGCGCTTCTTCGCACCGTGACGGGCGAGACGAATCTTGACTGCCAAAGCGAACTCCTAACCTATTGTGCGGCCGGGATGAGTGTGTGTGGTGGCCGCAGTCCACGTACAACAAGTTGAGATGATACGACAGTTTGCCCATCACTTCCAGCAAATTCACGAGCAAATGAGCCAGCTTCTCAAGGAATGCAGACTCATCCCGGAGCCAGCCGCGAATCCGTCCTGCGATTTGGCCGAGCACGCCCTTGCCCGCGTCCTGCAGCGCCGCCATCCGGCCACGCTCGAAGCCACGCCTCTCGCCGATAGCGCACGTCGTATTAGGTGCTATCTGAAAGCCCTTGGAAGACGGCATGCCACGGGAGCAGCAAACGTGAAGCTGCACTTCACGCTGCGCCCAACAGGCACTATAGGATTCGACCAAACCTCACGCTTGCCAAATCGATACGACCGACCAGGCCGTTTGAAATGCACAATTAACCGCTGTTTCAGTTTACATTCAGCGTCTTTACATATATTTCCCTCAAATTGCAAAAGCGCAGGGAGGGCCCATGAACATCCTCGTAGCCGAAGACGACCAACATCTCGCAGAATCCATTTGCCAGATACTCCACGACGCGGGCTACAGGACCGAAATGGCCCTCGATGGTGGCACGGCCTTGCGCTATGCCCAGAGCGGCATGTACGACCTGCCCCTGCTCGACGTGATGATGCCCGGCATGGACGGGATCGCCATCGCACGCCAACTTCGCGCCGAGGGAAACGCCATCCCCATCCTCATGCTCACGGCGCGCGACTCGACCGAGGACAAGGTTCGCGGCCTCGACAGCGGCGCAGACGATTACATGACGAAGCCCTTCGAGGCCCTCGAGCTCCTCGCCCGCATCCGGGCCCTGTCGAGGCGCCAGGGCGACGTCGTCATCGATGAGGAGTCCTTTGGCGACCTCACGCTCAGCCTCGAGAGCCACGACCTCTCCACGCCCACGCGCAACGTGCACCTCTCGCAGAAGGAATTTCAGGTGATGCGGCTGCTGCTCACCAACACGGGACGCATCGTCTCGAAGCAGGAGCTGCTCACGCGCGTGTGGGGCACGAGCGGCGAGGCATCGGAGAACTCAGCCGAGGCCTACGTGTCGTTCCTGCGCAAGAAGCTCGCGCACATAAACTCACGCGTGCGCATCGCGACCCTGAGGATGCTGGGTTATCGTCTGGAGATGGTCGAGTCCTAGACTGGACAGCGGAGGGCATAGGGCGTGCTCGATCAGCTCCGGATAAAATTCGTCGCAATCACCACCGCGCTCGTCGCGCTCATTCTCATGGTCGTCATTGCGCTCTCCCTCACGTCGGCGCGCACGTCTTTCGACTCGATTGCGCAGAGGTCGCTCGAGAGGGGCCTCGGCAGCCAGATCGAGGCGCCCTCCGTCATTGGCGCGACGGCAGCGCAAAACGACGGGAGCGAGCTCAGTGGAACGCACATGATCGTGGTCTCGGTCCTCATCGACAGGCAGGGCAATGTGCTGAGGAGCAACTCCGGCATCGCGAGCATGCGCGACGACGAGCTCAGGAAGGTCGTCAATGCTGTGCTCGCAGGTGATGACGAGGGTTACTTCCCGAACAACTACCTGCGCTGGCGCTCCATCAGCTATGACGATTCGACGCGCATCGCCATCGTCGACACCGAGGACATTGAGAACGCATTCCAGCAGCAAGTCCTGAACACCCTCGGCATCGCCAGTGTCACCATCATATTGGTGGGCTTTGCCTCCTGGTATCTCGCGCGCTGGGCCCTCTCCCCCACGGCGAAAAGCCTCCAGCAGCAACAGCAGCTCATCGCCGACCTATCGCACGACCTCAAGACCCCGCTTGCCGTCATCCTCTCGAACGTCCACATCCTGGGCAAGTCGCCGGATGTCGCCCAAGACGCGCGGAAGTGGGTGGAGAGCACCGAGGACGAGGCGCGGAACATGCAGGGCCTCATCGAGCAGATGCTCGAGATCGCCCGCCTCGACGACGCGCAGGCGCGCGCGAAGGACATCATTCGCGAGAGCATCGACATGTCGGAGCTCGTGGAGGGCGTCGTGCTGCATTTCGAGCCGTTGGCCTTCGAGCGCGGCGTGACGATCGAGGAAGTCATCGAGGAGGGCATCGAGACGACGGGGGATCCCGAACTCCTCGAGCGCCTCGTGACCACCCTCATCGACAACGCCTGCAAGTACGCGATCAAGGGCAGCGTCGTGCGGGTGGGCCTCTCGGGCGACGGGCAGTCGACGCTGTTCGCCGTGAGCAACGAGGGCGACACCATCGACCCCGAGGACCTCCCCCACATCTTCGATCGCTTCTGGCGCTCCGACAAGGCCAGGACGCGCGGGAGCCACGGCGGCTTCGGGCTCGGCCTCGCCATTGCGAAGGGGATCGTGGACGCGCATGGGGGCACGATCATGGCCAGCTCCGAGGAGGGCGTGACGACCTTCTTCGTCCACCTCTAGCCCCAGGCGCCCGGAGCGGATGGCCACGTATAATCGAGCCATGGACACAAGCCTCGACTTTGCCGACGCCCTCCCCTGGGCAGGGCCTGCCATTGGCCTTCTCGACCTCGACGCCTTCTTCGCGTCGGTCGAGGAGCTCGACCATCCGGAATGGCGCGGGCTCCCCATCATCGTGGGCAGCCCCGACGGCAGGAGCGTCGTCTCTACTGCCTCCTACGAGGCGCGAAAGTACGGCGTGCACTCGGCGATGCCCTCGGCCCAGGCGAAGCGGCTCTGTCCCCAGGGCGTTTGGGTGAGGCCGCACTTCGCGCGCTACAAGGAGCTCTCGGATCGCGTGATGTCCATCCTCGGCGACGAGACGCCCCTCGTGGAGCAGGTCTCCATCGACGAGGCCTTCTTCGACGTGAGCCCCGGACGCTATTCGCGCGAGAGCCCCATCAGCATCTGTCGTCGCATCCAAGGGCGCGTGGCAGAGCTCGGCATCACCTGCTCCATCGGGCTCTCCACAACGAAGAGCATCTCCAAGATCGCCTCGGAGGTGGAAAAGCCCCGTGGTCTCACCTTCGTGCTCCCCGGATCGGAGGCCTCCTTCCTCAAGGACATGCCCGTGCGCGCCCTCTCGGGCATCGGGCCTGCGATGGAGTCGCGCCTCAAGGAATTCGGGATCCGCACGCTTGGCGAGCTCGCCGCAGCAGACCCTGATGAGCTCGAGCGCAGGGTGGGAAGCTACGCCCACACGATGATCGCGCGGGCGCGCGGCCAGGAGGACAGCCCCGTGCGCGCCGCCTCGGACGAGCGCGAGGTGAAGAGCGTCTCCAACGAGCGCACCTACGACGAAGACCTCGTGGACGACAACGAGATACGCGCGGCGCTCATTCATGTCGCGGGGCTCGTGGGAAGGCGCCTCAGGGCGAAGGGGCTCAAGCCGCATACGGTCGGCATCAAGATACGCTACGAGTTCGAAAACACGCTGAGCGCCCAGATGCAGCTCTCAGCTCCGGCAAACGACGACGCCACGATCATCGCCTCGGCCCTCGCCCTGCTCGAGAAGACGCACGTACGAGGTAGGGGTATTCGCCTTCTGGGCGTGGGGACGAGCGGCTTTGACGGCCCGGCCGGGCAGCGCAGCCTCGACGACGCCACATCCGAGAGAAACCGCGAGGTGTCAAAGGCGCTCGACGACATCCGCTCGCGCTTCGGCGACGCAGCCCTCACCCGCGGCAGCGACCTGCGCGCGTGACACTTGGGGACTGTCCCCAACTGTCACAGTCCGAGGTCGACGAGAGGGGCATCGCCCCAGAGGCGCTCGAGGCGGTAGAAGTCGCGCGTCTCGGGCAGGAAGGCGTGGATGACCACCGAGCCGTAGTCCATGAGGATCCATGAGCGCTCGTCGCGACCCTCGATGGAGAGCGGCCGCTCATCGCAGTTTATGCGGACCTTCTCCTCCACCTCGTCGACGATGGCGTCGAGGAGGCGCGGGTTCGAGGCGGAGAGGATGAGGAAGTAGTCGCAGACGTCGGTCTGGCCGGTGAGGTCGATGAGCACGATGTCATCAGCCTTCTTCTCATCGGCGGCAGCAGCGGCTATCCGGGAAAGCTCGAGTGGGGTGACGCTCATTCATTCTCCTTGCGATTTCTTTCGAGTACGAGTGCATTGTAGATGCTGAGGGCGCCGGGATACAGGTAGCGGCCCGTCTCGATGACGTAGCCGACGGAGGACTTGAGTGCCAGGAAGAAGAGCTCGTCGATTGGCACGGCGCCCGCCTTCGAGCGCAGCTCGTCAATCGAAGGCGTATGGGGACGCCCCGGCTCGATGGCATCGGCCACGAACACCACGGCATCGAGCGGCGTCATGTCGACGGCGCCGATGGTGTGGCGCGCGATTGCCTGCAGGACCTCCTCCGAGAGCTCGGGAAACTCGTCCTTGAGCTCGCGTGCCGCGATGGGGCCATGCAGCAGCGGGGCCACGCGCTCGAGCTGGTCGCCCATGTCGATGCCGAGCGACTCGGCACGAGAGATCGACTCCTGACGGCCGTAGGCCTTCGCCCAATCATGCAGGAGGCCGGCCACATAGGCAGCATCTCTGTCGACGTCATAGGCACAGGCGAGCTCGCGCGCACACGCGGCCACGCCGAGCGAATGCTCGAGGCGCGCGGGCTTCTCGCGCAGCTGCCGGCGGATCGCGTCCTCATAGCGCTCGAAGTCAGGCATCACTCAACTCCGCAGAGGTCGTCGTAGACGCCGTGCTTGTCGACGTAGCCGGCGACTGAGTCGGGCGTCAGGTAGCGCAGCGACTGCTTGGCGCACACGCGCTTGCGCAGGTAGCTCGACGAGATGGCCAGCGCCGGCACCTCGAGGTAGGTGACGTCGAAGTCGTGGCCGCTCGCGATGATCTTGTCCATCGCCTCGTCGAGGTCGTATCCCGGCCTGGTGGCCGCGACGAGCTTTGCCAGCACCGCGATCTTGTCGGCGTCGCGCCAGCTCACGATGTCGAGGATGGCGTCGGCGCCCGTGATGAAGTAGAACTCAACGTTATCCGGGTAGTGCTCGCGCAGGCGCATGAGGGTATCGGCGGTGTAGGTGATCCCCTCGCGGTCGATCTCGAAGCGCGACGTCACGAAGAGCGGGTTGTCCGAGGTGGCCAAGAGCGTCATCGCATAGCGATCGTCGGCGCTCGAGACGCGCTTGTCCTGCTTGAACGCCGGGCTTCCCGCGGGCATGAACACGACGAGGTCGAGGTCGAGGTCGCC
>CACZNT010000160.1 GCA_902782635.1 uncultured Coriobacteriaceae bacterium | reverse complement strand
CCGCCGGCAACGTCCAGCATCCGCTTCCCGGTCGCGGACTGGATCATGTAGTTGCCCGCGGCCGGGTAGGCGCGCGGCTTGCCGGAGCCTGACCTAAAGGTGGGGCGCAACACCCCTCGAATGTTGTAGGTTGCATGCAGCTTTTCTACAGTCACATAGCGCTTATTGCCATAATTCTGCTGAATTACCTCTACATTGCTCCCGTTGACGGAATAGACAACACCTACATGTCCATGCTGGCCGCCACTCCATACAACAATATCTCCCACGCGGTAGTTTCCATGTCCCGCAATCTTGTCAAAATGAGGAAGATCCTCATCATAAAATGAGTAACCATGTCCCACCGGCCATCGCCCACCAATACACTCATTGATATACGTAGCGACAAAAGCCGTGCACTCACCCTTAAATGAACCGTCGGGTTTTGCTACCTCCCGTCCAATCTTGCTGTCTAGCCAAGCTTTTGCCTCGGCAGCTGACATTTTTGCAGTCTGCGCCTGATAGCGGAGCGCGGGCTCGTATCCAGCCACCTCGTCTGTGGACGCCACATCCACAGCCTCTTCGACAGGGGCAGGCGCCTCGTCGTCGGTGATGACGGAATCAGGCGCCTGCTCTTCTGCTTGAAGCTGTTCGGAAGTTGAACCTGCATCCATTTCAGGTGCAGCCTCATGTTCAGCCACAACCCCGATGTCTGCATCCACACCAGCAGCAGGCTCGAGCTCATCCGCGAGGACTGAGACTCCGCCCATAGCCACCAAGGCTAGCGCCAGCAACAACGACAACATCAATGCTTTGGCTTTTCTTGGCATACCCAACCTCCACCAGTCCGGGCGCATTGCGCCGCCTTTTTGCCATCCATGTGGACGCGGGAGCCCTGCGCAGGCAGGGAGAGGAACGTCCACCTCAGTTGTCAGACCGTCGGGTGCTGCGTCTCCGCCTACACGCGAAATGGCAGATACCCTTCTGCCTGCGTGTTGGCCCGGAAAACAAAGGCTGGTATTGCAGCACCCGCAAGAGAACCGACGACCTGACAGTTGGAATGATAAGACACGGCTGAAGTGGGAGGCAGGGTCGCCCCGGTACTTTTCGCCCAGTGTTCTCGCGTCATGCCAAGTAGACGGCTTCCCATACTCGGCGCAGCGCCAACTGCGCCCTTGCGGACTGAGCGGAACCCTGACACTCGGGGGTAGCCCCCTGGCGATCGGTCCCGATCGCCAGGGGGCTACCCCCGAGTGTCCGCATAGGCAGCTAGCGCCCCACGCCGTAGAAGCCGATGGTCTCGTACTTCCAGCCGTGCTTCGAGCTGAGGACACTGCGCTCGTTGGAGTCAGCCGTGTAGTGGTGCTGGCCGCGCTGAAGGCGCCCGTTGTAGAGGCGGTAGAGCGGCACGCGCCGGGCATCATCGGAATAGAACGCCGTCGTCTCCAACGTCCACCCGTGCCTTTTCACCAAGGTGTCAGCCTCTTGCTTCGAGGTCGTGTAGTGGTGGTCGCCGCTCTTCTTGTTGTACAGCCTGTAGACCGGCGTCTTCGACTTCTTAGGCGCGTACCAAGCGATTCCCTCCTGGACCCAGTCACCCTTCGTGATCTTCGGCAGGTCCCGGAACTCGCCGTAGTTGATCGTATAGAGATGCTCGGAGGTCTTCTTGTTGTAGAGGCGATAGACGGGAACGACGTCCTTGTTTTCGTCCACGAATGTAAAGTCGAGACCGCTCAAATCGGCCACTGCGCTACCTTTGGGAATATTCACCTGGCGGAAGTCGTAGACAGCTGCTGCGGTCCCGTCAACATATGAGACGACAATCATCGCAGGCTGCCAATCACCGGAGAAGTAGATTGAATAAGCGCTGCTGTCAGAATCTCGCCCTACATACCATGAGCCGCGGAAGGTCTTTCCATCATTCGAGGTTAATGTCTCCTCGCGCTCACCAATCGAAAGCTTGATGCTTTTAATGGGCTTACCCGGTCCCATTACGATTTCATACCTCTGGGTATCGAATACGGTCACCGTCTTCAACGCAACCGAAGCGGACATGATGCGACTGGTATCCACAATCTCGAACGTCCCACGGGCGGCACCCGTGTAGTTGCCCTTGCCTGTGACCCTTATGGTTGCGGAGCCTATTTCAACGTTATTCTCGTAAACCGCGTCAAATCCAGCTGGAGGCACCGACACAGAGGGCCTGTCAAGCTGTACCGTCGGCACGGGCTTCTTTGGCGTTCCGTCGTATGTTTGGCTTGGGGCGGAAACCCTCGCGTAGGTGATATCCAGAGGAGAGATGATAAACAATCCCTGCGCGGTCCCCGTGTAGTTGCCCCTGCCGGTAACGGACACGTTCGCAGTGCCCGCATTCACGTTGTTGGTATACGTCAGTCCCGTGTAGTCAACGTTGGTCTTAAGCGTTCTCCCGTCGAGGTAGACCGCAACTGTAGGCGTTTTCCTGTCACCACTATAGGTCTGGACGGGTGCCGACACCGTTGCTTTGGATATGTCTGCGGGCTTGATCGCAAACGTCGCCGAGGTCGATCCCACGAATGAGCCGATTCCCGTCACGGTTACCGTCGCAGTGCCAGCGTTTACGTTGTTTGAGAACGAGAGGGTGTAGTCGGTGCCCTTCGTAAGCGTGCGGCCGAAGTGCGTGACGATGGGCTCGGGCGTAAGGGCATTGCCCGTGTACGTTTGGTTCTCGACTGCAACGGATGCCTCGGCAATATCAACGTCGCAGGGATAGATGAGTAAGCCACTCCCAGAAGACTTTATTTCCCAGACACTTCCCTGCCAAACTGATTTGGTGTCGCCCGCTTCGTTTCCAAGCGAAAAGCCGCCACCACCGTGGAACGTCGTATGTGCGGCGCCTGTTGTCGTGGCCTGAATCGTACTGCCACGAACAGTCACATGGCTGCTAACAAAGATGGCGGGATTCTCGATTGCCGCGACCTCCAACATTGAGTCGACCATGGTGAGTCCGTCGCCCTCGACCAAGCCGTCAACTATGACGCCCCTTTCGATCGAGGCAGAAGCTCTGTTCTTAAGCTCAAGACTCCATACATTGACGCCTGACCCGTTCGAGCCGAATCCCTCGCCACCGATAACCGCAACGCTTGATCCGTCAATGGTGAGGCCTCCCTCATAAATGAAGACGCCGCTCCCGCTGCTGACCCTCGAGTCGTTTACGCCGTCGAGGTCTATCGCTAGCGATCCGCCACCTTGGATGAGAAGCTCGGGCATACCACCCCAAAATGGCGTCGCCTCAATCCAGTACGCATTGGCGGTGTCGGAGTCGTACTCCTCCACCGTGCCATTGATGGTGTTGGACCCCTCAAGCGTGATGTTGAGCTGACCGGCAAAGCGAATGCCACCACCGTCGTAGCCGCTGAGAACTAGCTCGTTCTCACCGTCATACGTCCATCCATAGCCCTCGAATACGGCCGCCGCCTGATCCTGCGGACGTGCAACGACCCCATCGATCACGAGGTAGTCGGCCGCCCATGCCACCGATGGCGACACCAGGGACGCAACAGCAACTGCCAGAGCGAAAACGAACGCAGCGATTCTCTTCATAAGACCCTCCTTCAGTCCTTCCCCGAGGGTACCCTCGTCTGCGTGACAGCCGCAAGCACGCATACGACGTGCGGCCGCATCAATACGCGAGCGGTTTCTTGGCGCCGCATGTCAGCCAAGCGCTTGTCCGTCGCCAAGGCCGTATTGGGATGTGCTGCATCACCAAAGGAGGCGTCCATGGCAAGCGTAACGATGATGATTCGGCTCAACAACGAGGAGAAGTCCTTCATCGCGGGGTATGCCGCCGCCTTCGGTACGACGGTCTCCGAGTTCGTTCGGACAGCCGCGCTGGAGAAGACCGGGGACGAGCTGGACCTGCGCGCATGGTGCGAGGCCAAGGCCGAGTTCGACGCAGACCCCGAGATGATCCCCGCATCCGATGTCGCGAGGAAGTACCTCTAGCATGTGGAGCCTCGCATACTCACGGCGAGCCGAGAGCCAGCTTTCCAAGCTCGATCCAAGCCTCAGCCCCGTCATCGCCCGCTGGTGACCGTTAGCTGCTGAAGGTAACGGTCACCAGCGGGGCCGCGATTGCGAGAAGGGCGAGGTCCTTCGACTCCGCGCCTTCGGCGCTCCGCTCAGGACGACACGCGGTTGCAGCGCTGCGACGCTACGCGCTCCGCTCAGGACGACACGCGGTTGCAGCGCTGCGGCGCTACGCGCTCCGCTCAGGACGACGCAGGATAGCTAGCGGCGGGCGCCATAGAAGCCGATGGCCTCATCCTTCCAGCCATGCTTCGACGTGAGGACGTCGCGCTCGTTGGCGTCGGCCGTGTAGTGGTGCTGCCCCCTCTTAAGGCGGCCGTTGTAGAGGCGGTAGAGCGGCACGCGCTTGGCGTCATCCGAGTAGAAGGCCGTCGTCTCGAGCGTCCACCCGTGCCTTTTCACCAAGGTGTCAGCCTCTTGCTTCGAGGTCGTGTAGTGGTGGTCGCCCGACTTCTTGTTGTAGAGGCGGTAGACCGGCGTGTTGCTTTTCTTCGGGGCGTACCACGCTATCCCCTCCTGCACCCAGTCGCCCTTCGTAATCTGGGGGAGATCGCGGAACTCCCCATAGTTGATCGTATAGAGGTGCTCGGAGGTCTTCCTGTTGTACAAACGGTACACGGGAATACCGCTCGCAATGCGGAACATGCCGGTCACGCGGCCGGTGTAGTTGCCCAGGCCGATCACTGTGAACGTGGCCGTGCCCTCATCGACGTTGTTGACGTATTCCACCCGATACTCCGCAGGTTGGACGAGCCTCACGTTTCCCAGCATCACGGTAGGATCGGGGTACAGCGGCTTGCCCGTCCACTCCTGGTCGGGAATGGTGACCTTCGCCTTGGCGATGGAGGCCTTCACGATGGTGAACGTCTTCGACGTCGTGCCGGAGAAGTTCCCCTTGCCAGCGATGCTGACGGTGGCCGTGCCCACCTTCTCGTTGTTCTTGTAGGAGAGCGTGTAATCCGTGCCGCTCTTGAGGGTAGTCCCATTGAAGGTAATCGTGGGATTTGGCTTCACCCCTCCCGCCACGTACGTCTGGTTGCCGATTGCTGCCACCTTTGCCTGGGTGATGGGCACCCGATTGATAGTGAAGGTGGCCGTCTTCGAGCCGAAGAAGTTCGCCCCCTTTGCGTTGATGGTGACGCTTGCGGTTCCGGCGTTAACGTTGTTCTTGTATCCGGACAGCGTATAGTCGGTGCCATTCACAAGCGTCTTGCTGCCGAGCTTGACCGTAGGCACCGGCGTCTTCGCGGTGCCATCGTAGGTTTGGGTGGCAAATGTCACCGTCGCCTTGCTGATATCGTGCGCGTCGTAGAAGGTATTGAAGAGCGAGAGGTACTCGTCGTAGTCCCAGAGACGGTCCGAATACCAATAGCCGGAGAAGTTCTGCACATATGTGTACGGATAACCGTACTTCCCTCCCCTGCTAATGGCAAAGCCCGTACCGCAAAAACTGTCTTGGAAGTCCACGATGTTGAGATAGTGACCGGTATCACCGCTCCACACCTTAGTCTCGATGTAGATTGGCTTTTCCTCGTCATACCACTGCGTATACGGATTTGTGTAGCCCCAGTTCCATGCAACGTTCTCGGCGTACATTCGCACGTCTCCATGTTGCGAGGCATGCCCGAAATAGTGCCTGCTCCAGTTTGCATGGAGTTGCGAGACAGCCATCGCGCCGCTGGAGATCTTGAGGGGGGATCTTCCCGGGAACAGGTCGTCGGTAGTGCGAAGCCTGTTGCCGTCGGGAATGTAAGCCAGCGCGGCGCGCATGTTCTCGAGACTCGTCGCGTCATCCGACGCACCCATCTTGGTATACGAGACGAAAGCGGTGCCATCGATATCGTCGACTGTGGTCCTGGTAAACACCGCATTTGCATAATCATCGCCCAACCAGGCGTAGAAGCCCCGCGCATTGGCCTCGTAGTTTGCAGCAGTGCTGGCACTCGGCGCCTCATGGCGAATTGGCCCCACCTCGCCGACCGCAATGTCCCCCTCGTCAATAGTCGTCGGCGCGAGGCCTTTCGGACCCTCCGGAGCATCGCCATCGCCATCGCCCTCGCCAAATGCCTCGTCAAGCTGATCTTCCTTCACGGCATCAGCCTGCTCCGCAGCCTCTTCTGCCGCAGGTCCTGCCGGATCGGCGAGGGCGCGCATCGGAAGCGCTGCGAAAGTGGCGATGGCAAGCAAGAGCGTCACGATAAGCGGGAGCAAGCGCCTTCTCATGGTTTACCTCCTCGATATGGGTCCGCATCATTCCTAATTCTATGTTGGAAGGTATTGGAACACGCCCTCGAATACTGCCTGAAACCGCAAGCGGGGGACGTGCCCGCGGCTCAAGCGAGAGCCTTCGACTCCGTCGCTTCGCGCCTCCGCGCAGGACGAGATGTGACAGTTGGGGACTGTCGCCAACTGTCACGTTTGGCAGTTTCCCCCGCAAAAGCAAGTTTTGTGAGTATGGCCAGGCGGATTCTAAGTTTGCGGCAGATGAATCCTGGGCAAACGCCGCATCGACGCGAGTGGGAGGCTGGCGATTGTCGCAAAACTTGCTTTTGCGGGGGAAGCAGAGGTCCCCTGGGTCCGTCGCCGCACGCCTACCCTACCCCGTCGCCCTGCCCCGCGTCGTGCACGCAGCCGCTGCCAGCACCGCCATGGGGATGAAGGGCAGCGCATAGCGCATGTTGGAGAAGTCCGGTCCGGCACAGCAGGTGAGGAAGAGCACCCCCGCGAGTACGAGCAGGCTGGCCGACCCCGAGCGCTGCAGGATGCGCGCGCCAAGGAGCAGTGCGAGCCAGATGTAGAACGCCGGCTCGAAGAGGAGCGTGAGGGGGAAGGCCGACCCCAGCGTGGCTACCGCATCGCGCAGGGACGCCCTCAGCCCGGGATGCCAGCTGTGGATGGCCATGAGCTCCCCGACGTCGGGGGCGACGCCCGGGATGTACTCCTCCGGGCTCACCGAGAGGGGGCTCGCCCACTTGATATCGGTAAACTGCAGGTACGGGTACCAATAGCCGAAGTTTCCATGCAAAAACGAGTTTGCGTAGGCGCCGGGATGGCGCAGGCCGATCCTTGCCCACACCTTGAGGAACGAGGCGAGGTTTCCCGGCGAGTCGAGGTCGAACTCCTGCTTGACGGGGTCGGCCAGCTTCCAAGTGTAGAGCTCGGGCAGGCGCTCGATTTCCGTCTTCATGATGGCCTGGATGCGCTCCGCCTCGTCGGGCTCGATGCTTTTTGGGTCGCTCACATAGCAATACGCGACCTGCTGGATCGGCACGCTCATGGCCTCGCGGATGCTGCCGGGCTGCGCTCCGAGGAGGGGTATCGCAAGCCGTCCCCACAGGGCAAAGGCGGCGAACACCGCAAGCGCCGTGGCGGGCGCACCCCACCAGCCTGCGTCCTCGGGGCGGTGCCTGAGAAGCGCGACGGCAGGGACGATGCAGAACACGAAGTTGTTGCGCAGGAGCGACGCGAGCAGCCCGACGGCGCCCAGCGCCGGCAGCGACGCCCACCAAGCGGGTTCCTCACCACGCCTGACGGCCGACTCGCGCACGAGCATCTGGGTGACAAGCAGCACGAGGCATGCGCAGGCTGGCGTGTCCTTGATGCAGTCGAAGGCGAACATGGGCAGCACGGGGATGAGCGCGAACGCGACCGTCGCCAGCCGGGCCATGCGGCGGGGCGTCCCGGCCTGCTCGAGAGCGGTGACGGCAAATGCCAACGACGCAGCGAGCAGGACGGCCTGGAACACGACCGTCACGAGGACGGAGAGGTTGGCATCACCCAGCAGCCTGCCCGCATCGTAGAGAGCACCGTAGAGCCAGGTGATGAGGATGGGATGGTGATTCGTGAGCTCGCGGATGCCGAGGTGCTGCATGAGCTGGACTATATAGTCGCCGTGCACCGATCCCGGAAGCGAGCAGAGCAGGTAGGGTGCCCAGCAGGCCAGAAGGATGATCGTGCGCCGGATGGTTGGTAGTGCGAGGGAGGCCGGCGCGTTGGCATGGGATGGCTGTCTGGCGGCGATTCCCTCCAGCACGCCGAGGAGCTGCGCCGCGAGGAGGGCGTAGCCGCAGGCCAGCGCGCCGGCCCATGCCATGAGGTAGGCGATGCTCGCGGGCGTGATCCCCGGCGCGAAGACCATCCCATGGGCGTAGAGCTGCGCGCCGAGGACAGTGCAGAGCGAGAAGGCGATGCCAAATCCCAGGGCGAGCCTGCGGCCGGGAGCGTCAAGGCGGCGTGCGGGACCTGCCGAGAGGACACTCGCAAGGATGTCAGCTGGCTTCTTCATGCCGCCCATTATGACACGCCGGCAAAGCCAGCCCCGAACGGTCTTGCCGGCACGCCTGCGCGAATTGCAAGGGGGCTACCCGTTTGCAATCGATTCGTCAGCCCAGCGCGAAATAGCCGCTGCGCTGGTTGAAGTTCGGGTTTCCGTGAGGGTCCACCAGGCCGCTCTCGCGCGGGAAACGTTCGCGCAACATCGCCCGTTCGCGCGTGAACCTCACTAGCTGCTCCTCGCTCACGTTGAAGCCGCGCGACACGCTCTCGTAGTGCAGCAGCACCACGCCCGGATCCACGAGCACGCGTAGGCCCTTCTGGCCGAGGGCCAGGCAGAAGGCGACGTCGTTGTAGTCCACCGCGAAGTCCTCGTCCATGCCGCCGACCGCATCCCATGCCGTGCGCGAGCACATGAGGCAGGCGCCCGTCGCCGCGCTCCACGACCTCAACACGCGCAGCGTCTCCACGTAGCCGCCGGCCCGCTCGTCGTGGAACATGTTCATGTGCCCCGGGAAGTGCTCGAGCATCATGATTCCGCAGTGCTGCGTGGTGCGATCGGGATAGAGGAGCTTGGCGCCCACCGCGCCCACGTCCTCGCGCTGCGCGAGCTGCAGCATGCGACGCATCCACCCGGGCTCAATGGCCTCGGTGTCGTTGTTGAGCAGCAGGAGATAGTCGCCCTTGGCCTCGCGCGCGCCGAGATTGTTGATGGCGGGGTAGTTGAACTCGCCCTCGTAAGTCACCACGCGAACGCGCGCATCCTCGGCTCGAAGCCGCTCGTACAACTCGAAGGTCGCCTGCTCGCGCGAGTTGTTCTCCACGATGACGATCTCGTAGTTCTGCCACGTCGTATGGTCGAGTATCGAGCGCACGCAGCGCTCGAGCACGTCGGCCTGGTCTTTGTTCGGAATGATGACGCTCACCAGCGGCTCGCCATCGATCTCCCACTCCACCTCGTAGCGCCCGTCGGCGCGCTCGGAAAGGAAGGCGTGGGCACGCTGGCCCGTCCTTTCGAGATGCGCCTGGACCGCGCGCACGCCGGCCTCGAGCGCATACGGCTTGGCCTCGGTGTTGTTGGCCGTGGACGCCGCGTGGATGCGCCAGTGGTAGAGGACGCGCGGGATGCGGCGCACCGAGCGTGCGCGCTCCCCCACCGCCAGCGCCAGGTAGTGGTCCTGCGAGCCGTCCATCTCCGGGCCCGCAAGCTCGCATTCCGCCACGACCGACGCACGCACGCAGAGGAAGTGGCACACGTAGTTCATCGCCAGCAGCAGGTAGGGATCCCATTCGGGCTTAAAGTCGGGATAGCCGTGTGCGCCGTTCTCGTCGATGTGATCCTCGTCGCAGTAGAGCATGTCGCACGTGGGGTCGTCGGCGATGGCGCGTGCGTAGCAGAAGAGCGCATCGGGCGCGATCGTGTCGTCGTGGTCGAGGAAGCACAGGAAATCGCCAGTCGCGGCTTCGATGCCGGCGTTGGTGTTGCCCGCGATGCCGCGGTTGCCCTCGAGCTCGACGACGCGCACGCGCTCGTCGCGCGTCGCGAGCTTGGCCACGGCCTGGGCGAGCGCGGCGTCTTCGGGGCTCGCGTTCACGAGCAGGAGCTCAAAGCGGCCATAGCTCTGGGCCAACACCGATTCAGCCATCTCCCAGAAGAAGCCGATAGGGGTCTTGAACAGGGGGACGATGATGGAGAAGACGGGCTCGGCAGACAGCTTCGTCGCCGCCTGGATGGCCAGCACATCGGCAGAGGCGCGATGGCTCGGCCAATAGCTGTCGCCATAGCGCGGGTTGGCGAAAGCGTCTTGCGTATGGGCCGACCATGCCGCGCACAGGCCGTCCATGCGGCCAGGGTCAAGGCGGATGAAGCTCGAGGGGACGGCGCCCTCGGCACGCGCCCAGAGCCAGAGGTCGCGCTCGTCCGCGCCGAAGCGTAGCGAGAAGCTTAGCTCGCGCACCCAGGAGCCGGGATACTCGGGGTGCTCGCGACAGGTGTCGCGCAGGGTCACGCAAGGCTTCGAGGCGAGATTGCCCGACGGGTCGTAGAGGGCGATGTCGTAGCTACCGGCCAGCTCGTCGGGGGTGCTGCCGGTGAGCAGCACGCGACCGTGCATGATGCTCTCGGAGCGCGGCGCGCGGATCACGCGGTCTATCTCGATGCGCATGCCGGCGGGCGGACGGCTGGCGTCGTAGTTTCGGATGGAGAGGGCCAAGGAATCGCGTCGCAGCGTGTTGAGGCGACCCTCGCGCATCGTCTGCTTGGATCCGAACGACTTTGCCGTCTGGGCGAGGACATCGCCTTGGGCCGAAAGCGCGGAGGCAACCACCGAGACGTCCTGGTCGATGAGCGGCAGCACGAGCACCTGGCGGAGGACTCCCCCGTAGGCGAGCAGCCTCATCGGAACGCGCTGGCCCGACGCAAGCGAGGCCTCTGCGACGATGCGACTGCCATCCGGCAGGCCAGTGCCCTCGATGAGCGCATACACCTTGCCCTCGCCGCGCGTCACATGCCCTATGGAAATCGCTGCCAAGGGGCCTCCTTTTCGGGAAGGTTCAACCCCTCAAGGATAGCGCAAGGCCAGGGCACGGCACCGGGGCGGCCCCTTTGCAGCGGGTAAGGCGGAGGCGGATGGCTGCGAAACGAAGTATTGCGGTTATATTTTGGGACTCGTCGAGTAGCGGCCAATCGCGACCTGCGGATTTGCAGCCCGATACCCGACGAATCGGAAAACGTAACCGCAATACTTCGTTTTGTAGCCAATCGCATGGACGCTTGGGGGCAGCCCCATGTGGAAAAGGGCGAGGTCCTTCGACTTCGGCGCTTCGCGCCTCCGCTCAGGACGACACGCAGCTGGGAGCGCCTCCGCTCAGGACGACACGCAGCTGGGAGCGCCTCCGCTCAGGACGGCACGCAGCTGCGGAACCCCTAGCGGCCGGAGTACATCTTCTCGTAGTACTCGCGGTAGGCGCCAGACGTCACGTTGTCCATCCAGTCCTTGTGCGCCAGGTACCACTCGATGGTGAGCACGATGCCGTCCTCGAACTTGGTCTCGGGATACCAGCCCAGGTCGGCCTTGATCTTGTCGGGCGCGATGCCATAGCGGCGGTCGTGGCCCTTGCGGTCGGTGACGTGCTTGATGAGGTCCTCGGTGATGCCGTCATCCCCCACCGCGCGCGACGTCTCCTCGATGATCTTCTTCACGATGAAGAGGTTGTTGCGCTCGTTGTGACCGCCGACGTTGTACACCTCGCCGGGCTTGCCGCCCTCCAGCACCATGTCGATGGCCTTGCAGTGGTCGGCCACGTAGAGCCAGTCGCGCACGTTGAGGCCGTCGCCGTAGACGAGCAGCTCATCGTGCTTGAGGGCGTTATTGATCATGAGCGGGATGAGCTTCTCGGGGAACTGGAACGGCCCGTAGTTGTTGGAGCAGCGCGTGATGT
>CACZNT010000159.1 GCA_902782635.1 uncultured Coriobacteriaceae bacterium | reverse complement strand
GCGGGTGAGAGAAAAGCTGAAACGGTGGTGTAAGAGACCACCAGCATCCTGGCGACAGGGTGGCTTGGCAAGCCCCTTCCGGAGCAAGCGCAAATAGGAGCGCGATGGTGTGGCCCGCACTGCGCTCGGGTAGCGTGCTCGAGGCCTGCGGCAACGCAGGTCCTAGATAAATGGCCGCCCACGACAGAACCCGGCTTATAGGCCCACTTCGCACCTTTCCACCCCAAACCGCATGCGCAGAACACTTGTACTCGCCCACCTATCATGGTACGCTTGTTCTGCGAACAGAAGTTCTTGCGGAGGGGCACGTGGACACATACACCAAGCTCGGCATCCTGGCAGATGCCGCAAAATACGACGCAGCCTGCACGTCGTCGGGCGTGGAGCGCGGGCCCCAATCCGGCAAGCTCGGCATCGCCTCCGCAGCCGGCTGCTGCCACGCATTCACGGCCGACGGGCGCTGCATCACGCTGCTCAAGGTCCTCATGTCCAACGCCTGCTCGCTCGACTGCGCCTACTGCGTCAACCGCTGTTCCAACACCGTCCCGCGCGCCACCTTCGCCCCGCGCGAGCTGGCCGAGCTCACGGTCGACTTCTACAAGCGCAACTACATCGAGGGCCTCTTCCTCTCCTCCGGGGTGCTGGGCACGGCCGACGCCACGAGCGAGCGCATGATCGAGTGCCTGCGCGTGCTGCGCCACGAGCTCAACTTCAATGGCTACGTGCACGCCAAGGCCATCCCCGGCACCAGCCCCGAGCTCATCGACGAGCTGGGCAGGCTTGCCGACAGGCTCTCCGTGAACGTCGAGCTCCCCAGCGCCGAATCCCTCGAGCGCCTCTGCCCCGGCAAGGATTCCAAGCAGGTCGGACGTCCCATGGCGCAGATCTACCAGACCCGCGTCGCAGAGGAGCGCAGGCTGGGCTCCGGAAGGGGCGCCTCGGCGGGCAGGGAGCACCTGGACGTGCGCGCGACCGGCCTCGTCCAGGCGAATCGCGCCCCCGCCAGGTGGTCTTCGGGCAGGGGCAGGGCGTTTGCCCCCGCAGGGCAGGCCACGCAGCTCATAATCGGGGCCACGCCCGAGGACGACAACCACATCCTCAAGCTCTCGAAGTCGCTCTACGACCGCTTCGAGCTCAAGCGCGTCTTCTTCTCGGCCTACATGCCCGTGGTGGACGACGAGCGCCTCCCCGGGATGGGCACTCCCATCCCCCTCAGGCGCGAGCATAGGCTCTACCAAGCCGATTGGCTCATGCGCTTCTACGAGTTCTCGCCCGACGAGCTCGTGAGCCCCGAGGAGCCTTGGCTCGACCTCGACGTCGACCCAAAGCTCGCGTGGGCCTTGAGGCACATCGAGCGTTTCCCGGTAGAGGTGAACGAGGCAAGCCTCAACGATCTGCTGAGGGTTCCCGGCATCGGGCCGACGGGTGCCCGGAAGATCATCTCCGCACGTAAGGGGGCGATTCTCGGCTTCGACGACCTCAAGCGCCTGCGCATAACCCTCAAGCGCGCTCGACACTTCGTGAGCTGCGCGGGCAAGCGAGACCCTCAATCTCCGCTTGATGTCGAACTCATACGGGAGAGGGTGATCATGGATGCTGCTAGCTCGAAGTACAATCGCACGCGCCACGCTATTGCCAGCCAGCCCCAACTCCCCTTCGCCTAGCCAGGCACCCACGACCTCCGAGGAGACGAGCTCGCGGGCCCGCGAACTCGCCCAGCTCTCAGCAGAATCGGCTGGCGTGCTCATCGCCTGCGAGCCCACGGCGGAGGGGGTCCTCTCCGCGATCGGCCTCGCCTACCTCGCGCATCTCGACGCATCCACGTGCCGGCTCGCCCGCGCTGACGCCTACCAGCCCACGCTCCTGGAGACCGTCTACACGGCGCCTGCCGACTACCCGCTCGCCCAGCGCGTGCTCGACGGCTTCGAGCGCACTTGCGCCAGGGGCTGCCCCAAGAGTCGCTCGGGCGGGTGCGCGCGCTGCTCGGGCAACGGGACCTGCGTCCGCCGCATCGCCTATGCCTGCGCATCGGACAGCCCCACCATGCCCGAGGTCGTCCACCGCTACGTGCGCACGGGATTCGCGCATGGAGCTCGCCTTCGTAACATGAGATCTCATCCAGACGTGACGCCGATGGAGGACATGGCGCGCGGCGTCTCGGCCGAGTGCGAGAAGGCCCGCCAGTTCGCGCGCTTCTCGCGCATGTCCGATGGCAGCTTCCTCTCGGTGTACCGCCCGAAGGCAAACGTCATCCCCTTCGTCGCAAGCTACTTCGCAGCCCGCATGGGAGACGAGCGCTGGGCCCTCGTCGACCCGGTGCACCAGATGGCGGCCCTGCACGATGGCCAGCTCGTGGTGGCCCGCCTCGACGCCGAGCTCGCCGCGCAGGCAGCAGCTCGTGACGACCTGGCCGAAGACGAGCATTACGTGAGGTCGCTCTGGAAGCTCTTCTTCGACAGGCTCTCGCTCGGCGGGCGCTCGCCCAGCGAGCGCGGCTACGACCTCCAGGCGCAGCTCATGCCGCATCGGGTGCGCATGGACATGCCCGAGTTCGACCCGCGAAACGACGATCCAGGCCAGGAGCCCTCGCGCTACCGGGAGGCCTCCTCCGCGCACGGGAGATTGCAAAAGGGGTAGCCCCCTTCGCATTCGCAAAGGGGGCTACCAGGCAAAGCTCTTGAGGCTATTGTGCCGAGACGTTAGTCGAGGTCGTCCAGGTCGACGGACACGTCGTCATCGGGAACCGGCGCGTAGATGGTCGCGTTGGCATCGGTGGCTGCCTTGTAGGGCGGCTCGGCTGCCTTGGGGGCGGTGAAGGACGCCGACCCGTTGGGCGTGGAGAGCACCGCATTGGGGAACGCGGCCTCGGCCTCGTCCATGAAGCGCTGGAGCAGCGTCTTGTACTCGGAGCGGAAGTCCTCGCGCGACTGCTTGAGGCGGTCGATCTCGTCGAGCTCCTGCTGCTTCTCGGCGAGCGCCTGGCGGATGACCTCGCGGGCCTTCTGGTCGGCGTCGTTGCGAATCTGGTCGGCGCTCTCGCGGGCCTCGGCGACGATCTTGTCGGCGCTCTGCTGGGCGACGATAAGGACCTGGGAGATCTGGCGCTCGGAAGCGGAGGTGTCGGGCTGGGCGGGCGCAGGCGCGGAAGCGGCGCCGGCCTCAAGCTCTGCGACCTGGGCGCGGGCGGACGAGAGCTCGTCCTCAGTGGTGGTGAGGCGGCTCTTGAGATCGGCGATCTTCTTCAGCATGGAGTCGATCTCGCCGGTAAGCGTCTCGAGGAAGTTGTCGACCTCCTCGGTATCGTATCCGTGCTTGGAGGGGGAGAATGTGAGTTGCTCGATGTCCTGCGGTGTGATGGCCATGGTCTTCCCTTTCGTACGTGTTGGCGTGGCCGCACGCAATCAACGGCGTTTCCCTAACAATCGATTATATACGCAACAACAGGCTTCTGAGGATGTCGATGAGCAGAATGGCGATCACCGGCGAGAAATCGATGCCGGCCATCGGCGGAAGGAAACCCCTGATGATCGAGAGCAGCGGCTCGACGAGGCCGCCGAGCGTCATCGAGAGGTCGTCCAGCAGGCCACCGCGCTCGCGCGGAACCCATGAGAGCAGCGCCCAGACGATGATGAGCAGCGAGTAGAACCTCAGGAGCGTGGCGATTCCGTAGATGATCTGCCCCATGCTACTCACCTGCCAGCTCGCGCGTGCGCTCGAGCGCCGCGTCCACCGCGGCGTCGACGCCCTCCATGAGGAAGGGCTCGAGCTCGCGCAGGGCAGCGGCGGTGGTGCCGCCCGGCGACGTGACGCGCTCGATGTAGGCGCGGGGATGGACATCGCCCGCGAGCAGCTGCTCCGCGACGCCGCGCATGGTGGCGAGCGCCATCTCGCGGCAGGCCGCAGCCGGGAGGCCGGCGCGGATGCCCGAGCGCGTGAGCTCGTCAACCATGAGGGCGAAGTAGGCGGGGCCGCAGCCGGAGACGGCGCCGGCCACGTCGAGCTGGTGCTCGGTCATGACGTGCGCAGACCCCAGCGTGGCAAACATCGAGCGCACGAGCTCGACATCCTCTGCGGTGGCCGAGGTCCCGGCGCAGACGGCACGCGCGCCCGAGCCCACCGCTATAGGCAGGTTGGGCATCACGCGCACGATGCGCGCCTTGCCCATGAGGCCCGCGAGCGTCTCGGTGGTGATGCCGGCGGCGATGCTGATGACGAGCTTCCCCGCGACGCAATCCGCCAGATCGGCCGCAACGCCAGGCAGCACCTGGGGCTTCACGGCCAGAAGGACGCACTCGACATCGCCTGAGGCGAGCTCGCGCGCGCTCTCGGCGGCCTGCGCCCCCAGCTCGCGTGCGAGCGAGGCGGCGTGCTCGGCATCGGCGTCGAAGACGACGAGCCTGTCGGCAGCAAGCGCGCCCGAGGACACGAGACCGCGGGCGATGGCGCCTCCCATGGCGCCCACGCCCACGATGCCGAGCCTGGTATCGATGGACATCCGCACTCCCCTACCTCGCTATCGCGCCATCAGCGACGAGCCTGTCGATCTGGTCCTGGCCGAACGTGGCGCCGGCGGGCAGCACGACGAAGGCGCGCTCGGAGATGGGCTCCACGGTGCCGTCGATGCCGCAGGAGAGGCCGAGGCAGAAGTCGAGGACGCGACGCGCCACGTCGGTGGGCGTGCTGTCGAGCGCCAGCACGACGGGCTGGTTGGTGCGCACGCGCCTGATGACGGACTGGACGTCGTCGTAGGACTCGGGGCGCAGCACGTAGGCGGGAAGCGTCGAGCCGCCGCCCGGATAGGACGGCGCGGCCCCCCAGCTCTGGTCCGCCTTGGCGGGCTCGTAGACGGGCTGCCCGGAGCGCGTGTACACCGAGACCGAATCCGCCTCGGGACGCGGGGTGTTGCCCAGAAGGCCGCTGCCGGAGTGCTGCTCGGCCGTGCTCATGCGCGCATGCGGACGGTCGAGGTCGTCCTCCTCGTCGTAGAGGTCGTCGTACTCCTCGTCGTCGTAGTAGTCGTCATCGTTTGCAAGCAGCTTGTCCTTGATCGTATCGAGAAAACCCATGACTGCCTCGCTCTCACTCACGTTCCGGCGCCCCACCCGGGGCGCGCAATCCCTATCTGACAGGCGCGTACGCCTGGTCGAACACAATCCTACCCAGCCTAACGAGCGTGGAGCCCTCCTCCACCGCGATATCGAAATCATCACTCATTCCGCAGGATAGCACCGGTAGGCTCACCCCGTGGCTACGCTCCAGCCCATCGCGCAGCTCGCGAAGGCCGGCGAAGGTCCTGCGGGCGGCATCGGGGCTCGCCGCGGGCGCCATCGTCATCAGGCCCCCGATGCGCACGCCCTCCAGCTCGAGCATGCGCGGGAAGGCCTCGCGGGCCTCCTCAGGGCTCATCCCCGACTTCGTGGCCTCGCCGCTCACGTTGACCTCGATGAGGCAGGTAATCGGCGGGGCGGGTCGGGCGACGACGCGCTTGGAGATGCCCTCGAGCAGATGCTCCGAGCTCCCCGAGTGGATGAGCGAGGTGCGGCCGATCACCTGGTTGATCTTGTTGCGCTGCAGGTTTCCGATCATGTCGATGCGCAGGTCGGCGAGGCCCATCGCATCGAGCGCCTCGCGCTTGCGGACGAGCTCCTGCGGACGGTTTTCGCCAAAGGCGTCGTAGCCGGCCGCGACTGCCGCCGCCACCTCGTCTGGCCCCACCGTCTTCGATACGGCCAAAAGCGTGATCTGGCTCGCGTCGCGGCCCGAGGCCGCAGCCGCCTGGGCTATGCGCTCCAGCAGCTCGGACCTGCGCTCCGCGAGAAAGGCCTGGTAATCCTCAGTGTGCGCGCTCATGAGCGCCCGCCTTCCCCCACGAGGCACGCAAGGGCGCCCTGGCGCCCGCATGCCCCCGAGGAGGCTCTGAAGGAGAAGAGGCGTTCGGGCTCCGACGCCGTTGAGAGCGGGCTGACCGCGATGCTCTCGCGCGCCACGCCGTGCTGAGAGAGCGTCTCGACAATGCACTCCGCAAGGGACAGGTGACGCTCTCCAGCCAGCACATGGCCGCCGAAGTGATCAGCGAATTGGGCTGCGAGCTCGGCCGATACCTCGTAGTCCTCGACCTGGATGTGAGGTCCCACGTAGGCGAGCACCTCCGAGGGCGCGCAGCCCGCCTCATCCGCGAGGACGTCGAGCGCCTTGCCCGAGATCTCGCCCAGCGTTCCGCGCCAGCCGGAGTGTATGACGGCGAAGCCGCCCTCGCAGACGAGCACCACCGGGGCGCAGTCTGCGACGTCGACGAGCACGGGGACGTCGCGGGCGGTGCACACGACGGCATCTGCACCCGCCTCGGCGGCCCTGCGTGCGGCCGAGATCGCGGCCTCGCCGGAATCGCGCACCACGACGACGTCGGTCCCGTGCACCTGCCGCAGGCAGACGATGCCCTCCGCGAGATGCCCGAAGCCCAGGGCCTCGCAGGCGCGACGCCGGTTCTCGGCCACGTCATCGGGCGAATCGCCCACGTGCGCCGCGAGGTTGAGGGAGGAGAACTCCCCCTTCGAGACCCCGCCCGCGCGCTCGGTGAACGCGAACGTGACCCCGCCCGGGCGACGCTCGTCGCCGTGCAGGGTCACGCCATGGGACGTATGTTGGGTGAGCAGCGTCACCCCTCGCCTATCCTCGGCTGCGCTTGAGGAACTCGGGGATGTCGAACTCCTTGCTCGCCGTCGCGGACGCAGGTGCGGGAGCTGCGGCGGGAGCGGGCTTCGCAGGAGCGGAGACCGCAGCCGGCGCGGGCTTGGAGCCGCCCATGCCCATGTCGAGCATCGGGAGCTTGGGCTGGCTACCCGAGCCCTCGAAGCCGGTGGCGATGACGGTGACGCGGATCTGGTCGCCCAGGCTCTCGTCGACCACGGTGCCGAAGATGATGTTGGCGTCGTTGGAGACGTTAGCGGCCACGAGCTCGGCGGCCTCGTTGATCTCCTGCAGGCCGATCTCCTTGTTGCCGGCAACCGAGAGCAGGACGCGGGTGGCGCCGTCGATCGAGTTCTCGAGCAGGCGGCTGGAGATGGCCTCCTGGGCGGCATCGGTGGCGCGGTTGTCGCCGCTCGCGACGCCGATGCCCATCATGGCCGTGCCCGCGCCGCGCATGATGGTGCACACGTCGGCGAAGTCGAGGTTGATGAGGCCCGGGATGGTGATGAGGTCGGTGATGCCGCGGGTGCCCTGCGAGAGGACGTCGTCGGCCATGTGGAAGGCCTCGAGCATCGTGGTCTTCTTCTCGGAGAGCATGAGGAGGCGATCGTTGGGGATGACGATGAGCGTGTCAACGGCCTCGGCAAGCTCGGAGATGCCGTCGACGGCCGCAGAG
>CACZNT010000158.1 GCA_902782635.1 uncultured Coriobacteriaceae bacterium | reverse complement strand
GTTGATGGCGACGATGGTGGAGGCGTCCTTGATGCCCTTGAGGTGCTGCTTGGCGCCGGAGATGCCGCAGGCGATGTAGAGGTTGCCGGTGAACTTCTGGCCGGACATGCCCACGTAGCGGTTCAGCGGCACGTACTGGAGCGTCTCGGCTGCGGGACGCGAGGAGCCGATGGCGGCGCCTGCGGCCTGGGCGAGGTCCTCGATGAGGTGCCACTTGTCCTTGCTCTCGATGCCCTTGCCGCCCGAGACCACGCGCTCGGCCTTGACGATGGGGGTATCGGGATCGATGCCGACGGTGAAGTCGTAGCCATCGGCCTTGAGGGCGGCCACGAGGGCGTCGACGTTGGCCTCAGCGCTGCCCTCGTTGAAGATGCGCAGCCTGCGGACGCCGGTTGCGGGGAGCTTCTGGCCGGGCAGGGCCACGGCGCGGCTGGCGCCGCCGGACTTCTTGCCGATGCGGCCGAGGATCTTGGAGGAGATGACCACGCGCTGGATCTCGTTGGTGCCCTCGTAGATGGTGGTGATCTTGGCGTCACGGTAGGCGCGCTCCATGTCGCCCTTCAGGAAGCCGGAGCCGCCGAAGATCTGGAGGGCGTCGTTGGTGACCTCGAGGGCGATGTCGGAAGCGTACATCTTGGCCATGGCGGCTTCCATGCCGTAGTCCTCGTGGTTCTGCTTGAGCTCTGCGGCGGAGTAGATGAGGAAGCGCGCGTTGCGCAGCTTGGTGGCCATGTCGGCGATCTTGAAGGACACGCCCTGGTTGACGCCGATGGGCTGGCCGAACTGCTCACGCTCCTTGGCGTACTCGACGGCCTTCTCGTAGGCGCCCTGCGCGATGCCGAGGGCCTGGGCGGCGATGCCGATGCGGCCACCGTCGAGGGTCTTCATGGCGATCTTGAAGCCCTCGCCCTCCTTGCCGAGCAGGTTCTCCTTCGGCACCTTCACGTTGTTGAAGATGAGCTGCGCGGTGGAGCTGGAGCGGATGCCCATCTTGTCGTAGTGGTCGCCGAAGGTGAAGCCGTCCCAGCCCTTCTCGACGATGAGCGCGGAGATGCCGCGAAGTCCCAGCTCGGGGGCGGTGGATGCGAAGACGACGTAGGTGTCGGCCTTGGGGGCGTTGGTGATGAAGATCTTCTCGCCGTTCAGGATGTAGTGATCGCCCTTGTCGATGGCCGTGGTCTCGGTGCCGCCTGCATCAGATCCTGCGTCGGGCTCGGTGAGGCCGAAGGCGCCAATCTTCTCGCCCTTGGCGAGCGGCACGAGGTACTTCTTCTTCTGCTCCTCGGTGCCGAAGGCCTCGATGGGATAGGAGCCGAGCGAGGTGTGGGCGGAGAGGATGACGCCTGCGCCGCCGTCGACGCGCGAGAGCTCCTCGACCGCGATGGCATAGGACAGAACGTCCTTGCCGGCGCCGCCGTACTCCTTGGCATAGGGCAGGCCCATCCAGCCATGCTCGCCATAGCCCTTGACGGCGTCATCGGGGAACTCGTTGTCACGATCGAGCTGGGCGGCGATGGGGGCAATCTCTGCCTCTGCGAAGGCCCTCACCTCTGCACGAAGCTGCTCGTGCTCCTCCGTGGTCTTGAACAACATCGACCCTACCTCCTTTGTCTCATGCTCGGGCTTACTCGTTGCCTGCTGCTTCTCCGCCTTCTTGGCGGGCTTTGCCTCGGGTTCGGCCTCGGCCTTCTCAGGCTGTGCCTCGACTGTCGCCTCCTGCTTGGCGTGCTTGGGGGCGCGCTTGGATTTGGAGTACTTCTTGGAGGACTTCTTCTCCTCCTTGGCCTCGGGCTCCTCCTTGACCGGCTCGGGCTCGGGCTCAGGCTCGGGAGCAGCCTCCACCTCGACGGCAGCAGGCTCGGCCTCGAGTTCGATCTCGGGCACTACCTCGACTTCGGGCTCGCTCGCCACTTCGGGCGCGGCCTCAGGAGCTGGCTGCTCCTTGGGCTCCTCTTTGCTGCGGCGGAAAAAAATCATTGAACCACCCCTCTCCCTCGTCGAATGACCCTGTGCCGTTAGTCCATGCAAATGGCACTTCACACGTAACAATTTACTCTTATGGGGATGGTCGTCTTTAAATGCTACGGCGAACGTAGCAATTTGTGCCGCCAGCGGCATTATGCGTCGGTGAGCACAATCAGCCATTCCCAGCGCACAAATCATTCGCAGTTGGTTTCACACGAGTATTCGCACACCAAACGAGGTTATCTGCCGCCGGCATACCCTCCCACCGGGGTTCGCCCTCATTTGATGTGCACTCCGCCCTTCGCATGCGCACACCAAACGAGATCATCTGCCGCCGACATGCCCTCTCACCGAGGTTCGCCCTCATTTGATGTGCACTTCATAATAGAAGGCGGCGAGCCGCACGCGCGACCCGCCGCCCAATTTCCAGTCCATGCCTCCCCTAGCGCTTGACGGCCTCGATCTCGGCGGCCAGCTGGGGTCCGATCTTGAAGAGGTCGCCCACGATGCCGTAGTCGGCCACCTCGAAGATGGGCGCGCTCGGATTGGAGTTCACCGCAATGATGAGCTCGGAATCCTGCATGCCCGCGACGTGCTGGATGGCACCGGAGATGCCCAGCGCGACGTAGATCTTGGGATGGACCGTCTTGCCGGTCTGGCCTACCTGGTGGTCGGCCCCGATCCAGCCGGCATCCACCACGGCACGCGAGGCTCCCACGACGCCGCCGAGCGTCTCGGCCAGGTCCTCGGCGATCTTGAGGCCTCCCTCGACGTCCGATGCAATGCCACGGCCAACGCTCACGATGACGTCGGCGCCGATAAGGTCGACGAGCTTCTTGGCGGCCTTCTCCACCGAGATAACCTTGGTGTGGATGTCGGCCTCGGTGAGCTCGACCTCCTCGACCTCGATCTTGCAGGCCTTAGCCTTCGCCTCGTCGAACTCGCCCTTCTGCATGACGCCCGGGCGCACGGTGGACATCTGCGGGCGGAAGCGCGGGCAGATGATGGTGGCCATGAGGTGGCCGCCGAAGGCCGGACGCGTCATCTTGAGGTTCTTGTCCTCGTAGTCGAACTTCTGCTTGTCGACGTCGATGGTGGAGCTGGTGCGCAGGTACTCGACGTACTTCTCGGTGTCGATGTCGAGGTGCGTCGCGTCGGCGGTAAGTCCGGTGTGCAGGCGGGCTGCGCACCTGGGGCCGAGGTCGCGGCCGAGTGTCGTCGCGCCGATGAGCAGGACCTCCGGCTTGTACTTGTCCACCATGTCGCAGACCACCTTGGTGTAGCCGTCGGTGGTGTAGTGCGCCAAAAGCGGGCTCTCGCACACCTTCACGACATCGGCGCCGTAGCCGCCCAGCTCGCTTGCCAGGCCCTCCACCTTATCGCCCAGGAGCAGGCCGGTAACCGTGGTGCCGAGGTCGTCTGCCAGCTTGCGAGCCTCGCTCACGAGCTCGAAATCGGTGGGCATGAGCTTGCCGTCACGCTGCTCGCAGAATACCCACACGCCCTTGTACTCGGAAAAATCAGGCATCTTCTCTCCCCCTTTCGGCTACACGAGGTGCTTCTCGGCGAGGATGGCGGCCATCTGCGCGGCCACGTCATCACCCTCGAGCATCTGGCCGGCACCCTTCTGGGGCGGCGTGAAGCTCTTCCATACGTTGGTGGGGCTGCCCTTGAGGCCGATGGTGTCCACCTCGATGAGCGGGTCGTCCTTGAGCGCCTCGAAGTCGAACACCTCGAGCGGCTTCTCAAAGCAGCCGAAGATCTTGTCCACGCTCATG
>CACZNT010000157.1 GCA_902782635.1 uncultured Coriobacteriaceae bacterium | reverse complement strand
TCGGGATCACGATCAGGGTGTCGACGGCCTCGGCCAGCTCCTTGATGCCGTCGGTGGCGCTGCCCGCGCGGCGGCGGCCCTCGAAGGAGAAGGGCTTGGTGACGACGGCAACGGTGAGGGCGCCGATGTCGTTCTTGGCGATGTCGGCGACGACGGGAGCAGCGCCGGTGCCGGTGCCGCCGCCCTCGCCCGCGGTGATGAAGACCATGTCGGAGCCGGCGAGGGCACGCTTGATCTCGTCACGGCTCTCCTCGGCCGCCTCGGCACCCACGCTCGGGTCGGCGCCAGCGCCCAGGCCCTTGGTGATGTCGGTGCCGATGTGGACCTTGACGTCGGCATCGGAGATGGCGAGCGCCTGCGCATCGGTGTTGATGGCGACGAACTCGACTCCGCGGATGTTCTCCTCGATCATGCGGTTCACCGCGTTGGTGCCGCCGCCGCCCACGCCGACGACCTTGATCACTGCGAGGTAGTTGTTGGGGGTGTCGATGTCAGCTGCCATGAATCCTCCTTGCGTCTTCGCGCTCTCCTGCGCCATGGGCGCCATATAACCGGTATCGAACGACGCCTCGTCCTCGGGCTCGTCCTCGAAGTCGAGGTCGAGCTCGCGCTCGAGCGTCGGCTGAGGCGTCGGCTGGACGGCCGGCGCCGCCTGGGGAACGGCAGAGGTCGAAGATGGGGCCGCTGCGGGGAAGTCGTCCTCAGTGGCCTCCGGATAGGTGTCGAGCAGGCTGTCGGGGACCCGCTCCGGCATGTAATCCTCGTTGTTCATCACGTAACCCTCAACCTCTAGTTCAACCAGATGTTCAAAGCAAAGCGCGTCATATTGACACAGGTTTAGGAATGCGTCAACTCCTTTGCAAAAAATATGAACGCACCAGCTAGCAGGGCAATTGCAGCCTCAGTATAACTCTCAACTCCTACTTGAGAATATGACAAAGGAACCTGTCCCTCTTGTCATGACAAAGGGGACTGTCCCCTTTGTCATATCCGTCATGCGCCGGTGTGGGACTCGTCGTAAGACTCGCTGTAGGACTCGCCGGTCTCCCCCGTGCCGTCCGACATGGTGGCGGCGTCACCGTCAGAGCTCATCTCCGAGTCCAGCTGGCCCCGGCCCTCGGACATCTCGTCGTAGCCGCCCGTCGTGGTGCCGGTGCCCGCCTGGACCGAATCGGTGGACACCTTGCGGTAGGAGGGCTTGGAGGGGACGCGGACGTTGATGTAGGTGATCTGCTCGGCATGCTCCTCGAGGATCTGCTGCACCACGGCCTCCTTGGCCTCGATGTTCGAGGGAACGCCCAACGACACCTCGACGCCGCTCGCGAGCGTGCACCCTATCGCCTCGGGGCTTGCCGCCGAGATGGAGACCACCTGGCTCGCGAACTCCTCGGAGAAGCCGTCGATGTAAAGGAGGGCCGATGCGATCGACTCGTCGGTGGCCTCATAGCCTGCCTGCGGCGAGACGGACGAGGGGACGTCGGCGATGAGCAGGCAGCCGAGCTCCTCCGCCTTGGCCAGGGCAAGCTCCGAGCCCGCGCGATTCGAGGTAGTGTCGATGTTGACGGGCTCGATCCAGCGGCCGTCGCTTCCCAGGTACCAGGCGATGTTTCCGCTGCTCATGAGGACCACGGCGGAGATGGTGCGCTCGCGCACGATGACGCGCAGCCTATCCGGAAACTCGCGCGTTATCTGCACCTCCTCCACCCAGGGGTTCTTCTTGATGTTGTCCTCGACCTGCTTGACGTCGACGTTGAGCAGCGTGGTGCCCTCGCCTATCGCGGCGAGCTTGCCGATGGACTCGGCCGTGAGATGGGCCGTGGGCTCGGTCTCGATGGAGGAGATGGTGAAGACGGGCGTCGCCGAGAGGATGAAGAACGCGAGCGCAGCGGCAAGCACAAGGCCCACGATGCCCGCGAGCAGCACGAGCAGCGAGCGCGGCCCGTTCCTCCTCGTGCGTACCCGCTCGGAGGAGCTGGCGCGCAGCCGCCTCTCGGCGGGACGGGGATGTGCCTTCAGATTGCCCTTGCCCGTGGCCACAGCCGTCACCTGCCCGAGAAGCCGAGGAACTTGACCTCGGGCTCGAGCTCGATTCCCGCTTGGTCGCGCACGCCCTCGTACATGCGGCGCATGAGCTCGACGACGTCTGCGGCACGCGCCGTGCCTTTGTTGACGATGAAGTTGGCGTGGATGTCGGAGATCTGCGCGCCACCCACTGCCGCGCCCTTGAGCCCGCACTCCTCCACGAGCGCCGCCGCATGGCGACCCTTGGGATTGCGGAACACCGAGCCGCAGCTGGGAAGGCCCATGGGCTGGCTCTTGCGCCTGCGCTGGAGCCTGCGCTCCATGTTGAGGGCGATGCCGTCGGGGTCGCCCTCCTTGAGCTTCAGGGTCGCCTCGAGCACGATCTCGCCGCCGGGAAGCGAGCTGGACCGATATCCCCAGCTGATCTCCTCGCCCGAACGACGTCGCATGCCCTCACCCGGGTGGAGCGAGACGACCTCGTGGACGACGTCGCCGATCCACTCGTTGGCCGAGCCTGCGTTCATCGAGAGGGCACCGCCCAGCGTGCCAGGTATGCCCACGCAGCGCTCGAGCCCCGAGAGGCCGCGCTTCTGCGCCTCGCTCACCACACGTGACAGCAGCGCGCCTGCGCCGACGGTCACATGAGTCCCGTCATGGGTGTCGGAGATGCGGGAGAACTCCCGCCCGAGCGCCACCACGCAGCCGGAAAAGCCCTCGTCTGCCACGAGCAGGTTCGAGCCCTTGCCGAGCACCACCCAGGGGATGCCCTCCCCCGTCATGATGCCGAGCGCGTCCACGAGGGCCGTGTAGGTGTGGCAGGTGACGTGCGCGGCGCAGGGCCCGCCGATGCGCAGGGTCGTATGGTGCGACAGGCGCTCCTCGGCCAGGACGTCGGCGTCGGCGACAGCCGAGAGCTGCTCGATTGCCTCGCGTGCTATCACGTCGCCCCTATTCGCCATTCTCGGAGAGGCGCTCGATGAGCTGCGGGCCCACCGAGGTGATGTCGCCCGCGCCCATGGTGATGAGCAGGTCGCCGGGCTTGAGGACCTTCTCGAGCTGGCCGAGCACGCTGCGGCGCCCCTTGATGAAGGCGACGTCCGCGACATCGCCTGTGGCCTTGACGGCATCGGCGATGGTCTTCCCGCTCACGCCCGGGATGGGCATCTCGCCCGCACTGAAGACGTCCATGACGCGCAGCACGTCGGCATTGCCGAACGCACCGCCGAACTCCTCGGCGAGCGCCTGCGTGCGCGAGTAGCGATGGGGCTGGAAGAGCACGACGACGCGCTCGAAGCCCAAATCCCTCGCCGCAGCGAGCGTGTTCTTGACCTCGGTGGGGTGATGGCCGTAGTCGTCCACCACGGTGATGTCGCCCACCTCGCCCACGAGCGTGAAGCGGCGGCGCGCCCCCTCGAATTGGCTGAGCGCCGCGGCGGCCTCGGCAAGGTCGAGGCCGAGCACGCCGGCGATGGCGATGGAGCCACAGGCGTTAAGCATGTTGTGGCGGCCGGGATTGTGCGCGATGGTCACCGTCACGCAGGCGTCCTTCGAGCTCACGTCCACGACGCTCGAGATTCCCTCGCCGCGCTCCGCCCGCGTCAGACGGTAGTCGCAGCCCTCGGAGAAGCCGTAGGTGACGACGCGCCTGCCGGTCGAGGTGGCCAGCTCCACCAGATGCGGCTCGTCGCCGCATACCACGATGCAGCCGCTCTCGCCCACGTAGGACATGAAGGTGCAGAAGGTCTTCTCGATCTGCTCGAGCGAGCCGTAGTGGTCGAGATGGTCGGCCTCGATGTTGGTGACCATGGCGACGTTCGGGTTGAGGAACAGGAAGGAGCCGTCCGACTCGTCGGCCTCGCACACGAAGTAGTCGCCCTGGCCGTTGCGGCCGTTGGTGTCGTAGCCCTCGACGATGCCGCCGACGAGGAACGACGGGTCGAGGCCCATCTTGTCCAGCATGGTGGCCACCATGGAGGAGGTGGTCGTCTTGCCATGCGTGCCGGCGACGGCGATGGTGGTGCCGCGCGAGAGCGCCGAGAGCATCTTGGCACGCGGCCAGACGTCGATGCCCAGCTCGCGCGCGCGGATGAGTTCGGGATTGGTCTCCGGGATCGCGGACGAGATCACGACGACGTCCGGGCGGACCGCATCGATCGTGGGCGCCGCGTGGCCGATGGTCACCTCGATGCCCGCCTCCTCGAGCTCGCGCACGTAGCGCGACGCCTTGAGGTCGGATCCGGTGACGGTGTAGCCGCGCTCGTGCAGGACGAGCGCGATGCCGCTCATCCCCGCGCCGCCGATTCCTATGAAGTGAGCGCTCTCGAACGAGGGCACTGCTGCGTCTTGGGCCATTGTTTCGCTCCTCGCGTGAAGGCAGGCGCCGCATGCACGCGACCGCCTGCGTGTCCAACTATGTAATGCTAGCGCAACGAGGGCCGTCTACGCGCCTGCCGCGGCACTCTCCACCACGTCTGCGAGAGTTGCCGCCGCGCGGTCCTGCCCCAGCTCCGCTGCGGCAGCGCGCATCTTCGCGCAGCGAGCGGGATCGTCGACGAGCCCGAGGAGCAGCTCGCGGAACTGGTCGCCCTTGAGATCGCCATCCGGCACCAGGACGGCGGCATCCGCATCGGAGAGGAGCCGCGCGTTGGTGGTCTGGTGGTCGGCCGTGGCGAAGGGATAGGGCACGAGCACGCTGGGAACTGCCAGCGCGGCGATCTCGGCCACGGTCGAAGCGCCCGCACGCGAGAGCACGAGGTCGGCCGCTGCGAGGGCGTCGCCCATGTCGTCGATGTAGCTCGAGAGGCGCCAGCGACGCCCCTCCTCCTCGGAGAGCGCGAGCTCGGAGGAGATCTCGTCGTAGCCGTCCTTGCCGGTGGCATGGCAGATGATGAGTCGCTCGCGCGCGAGAAGGTCGTCCTTGAGCGAGACCATGCACTCGTTGAGGCTCTGCGCGCCGAGGCTCCCGCCGAAGACGAGCAGGACGAAATCGTCCTTGCCTGCCCCGAGCGCCTCGCGGCCGCGCTCCCGGCACCCCTCAATCACGCTGCGGCGGACCGGATTGCCGGTGACGACGATGCTCTCGTCCGATTTTGCGCGGCCGGCAAAGGCCTCGCGCGCGGCGGGAAACGCCACGCAAATGCGCTCGGCACGCGGGGCGAGCATGCGATTGGCAAGCCCGGGGACGGAGTTCTGCTCGTGGAGGATGACGGGAATGCCCTGCGAGGCGCACCAGGTGCCGAGCGGCACCTCCACGTAGGCGCCGAACCCCACGGCGACGTCCGGCCTGCCCGAGCTTGCGAAGTGGCGGGAGATCACCTGACGTGCGCGGATCATGCGCACGCCGGCGGAGATGGCCGTCCAGGGGCGCGAGCGGTCGAGCCCGCTCACCCTCACGGGCACGAGGTCGAAGCCGGCCTGCGGCACGAGGGTCCCCTCGAGCTTTGCCGTCTGGCCGAAGAAGGTTACCTGATGGCCGCGGTCGCGCAGCTCCTCAGCGAGCGCGAGGGCGGGATTTATGTGGCCTGCCGTGCCGCCTGCGGCGATGGCAACCCTGAGCGGGCTCTCACCCATGCGAATCATCACCTTCCCGAGCTACGGGACCCCGAGCGCAGCCTGTCGGCGGCACTGGGGCCGAGGTCTATGCGCGGCGGGCGGAAATTGCCGCCGGAGAAGCTGCCTCCGGAGCGCCCGAGGCCGCCTTCCACCACCCGCATCGGGGCGGCCGGCGCCTGCCATGCGTCCGCATCGTCCTCATCCGAGAGGCGCAGGTACGCACGAGAGCTCGCAGCAGCGGGCGCGGGCGCCGAATGGGCCGACACGGAGGCCGTGAGCGCGACGAGCACGAGCACCGAGAGGATCGAGGAGCCGCCATAGGAGAGGAAGGGCAGCGGCTTGCCCGTCATGGGCATCACGCCCACTACGCCCATCACGTTCACCAGCGCCTGCACGATGATGAGCGTCGTGCATCCGCCCGCGATGAGCCGTCCGGCCATGTCGGGCGCATCCCGGCAGATCTTGAAGCCCGCATAGGCCAAGAGCACGAAGGCCGCTATCGTGGCGAGCGTGCCCACGAGGCCAAGCTCCTCGCCGATGATCGCGAAGATGAAGTCGTTGTGGGCCTCGGGGAGGTAGGAGTACTTCTGACGGCTCATGCCTATGCCCGCCCCGAGGATGCCGCCGCGGCCGAAGGCGTAGAAGCCCTGAATGAGCTGGTAGCCGGAGTCGTAGGGGTCGAGCCAGGGGTTGAACATCGTCATGACGCGCGAGCGCGAGTACTCGTCGCGCAATGCGAGGAAGGCGGCAAAGGCGAGGGCCAGCACGCCGAGCCCCACCAGCCATGCGAGCGGGAAGCCCGCGAGGTAGAGCATCGCGAGGATGGTGACGGCGAGAATGATGGCCGTGCCCTTGTCCGGCTGGAACAGGATGAGGCCTATCGGGAGGGCGACGCCTGCAAGGAAGAGCAGGATGCCGCGCTGCGAATCGATGCTCCGCTCCTCGTAGTACTGTGCGAGTATCGCTGCGGCCGCCAGGATGATCACCGGCTTTGCGAGCTCGGAGGGCTGGATGGAGATGAAGCCGAGGTTGAGCCAGCGGGTGGCCCCCTTCACCGTTTGGCCTGCCACCACCGTCACCAGGATGAGCACGATGATGCCGCCCCAGAGAAGGACCAGTGGCGGGCCCAGGAGCTTGCGGCAGTCGATGCGAAGCCCCACGTAGACGATGCCCGCGCCGACGACGGCCAGGGCGAGCTGACGGATGACATAGGCAAACGAGCCCGCGCCCGACGCCGCGGCGCTCACGGACGACGCCGAGTAGATCATCAGCAGGCCGAAGGCCGTGAGGGCGAAGGACACGAGCAGCAGCAGGACGCGCGCCCCCGCACTCGTCGAGCCGGCTGCCTCCTCGCGCACATGGCGCGGCTGGCTAGCGCGAGCCATCAGCGCTCACCTCCCCTCGCGCCCACGAGCTCCTTGAAGCGGCGTCCCCGCTCCTCGAAGCTCTTGAACTCGTCGAAGGAGGCGCAGGCGGGCGAGAGCAGGACCACGTCGCCCGCGCGGGCAACGCCGCATGCGGCATCGAGGGCATCCTCGAGATGAGCGGCCCGCAGGAGCTCGCAGGCTCCCTTGGCAGCGTCGAGTGCCTCTGCCAGGCGCTCTCCGGCCTCGCCGAAGCACACGCAGGCCCTGCAATTCGAGGCCGCGCGGGCGAGCTCGGCAAGGTCTGTCCCCTTGTCCTGTCCTCCGAGGAGGAGGATCGTCCGCTCATGCGGGAAGGCCGTGAGCGCGGCGAGGGTCGCCTCGGGATTGGTGGCCTTCGAGTCGTTCACGAAGCTCACGCCGCCGACCTCGCCGCAGGGCTCGATGCGATGCTCGAGCGCCCGGAAGGCGCGAAGGCCGCGCGAGACGTCGGCGGGATCTGCGCCCACCTCGAGTGCGGCCGCGGCGGCGGCAAGGGAGTTCCAAACGTTGTGCTCCCCCTTGATCCCCAGCTCGTCCACGCCGCAAAGCACATGCTCGACGCCATCGAGGCGCACGACGAGCATGCCCTCGCGCACGAAGGCCGCGCAAGGCGTGCTGGGATCGGCCGCCGGTGAGAGCGCGCAGACGCGAAGGCCGCGGGACTCCAGTCGGTCGAAGATGGGGGCGCACTCCCCCTCGCTGGGGCAGATGGCGAGGTCGCCCTCGCCCAGGTTGTCGAAGATGCGCTCCTTGGCCTGCGCATACGCCTCGAAGCTGCCATGCCAGGCGAGGTGATCTGGGGTGATGTTGAGCAGCACGGCCACGCGCGGGTGCAAAAGCTCTGCCTCCGCAAGCTGGTAGCTGGAGAGCTCTGCCACAAACCAGCTGCCCGGCTCGCGCCGCGCCGCCTCGTCGATGCAGAGCGTGCCGATGTTTCCCACGGAGACGGCGCTCTCATGCGCCGCGCGCAATAGCTCGGTGGCGAGTGCCGTGGTGGTCGTCTTCCCGTTGGTCCCGGTGATGCCGATCCAGCGCTCGGGGCTCTCGCGCCAGGCGAGCTCGGGCTCGCCGATGAGCTCGCGCGCGCAGGCGCGGGCCGACTCGAGGAGCGGGGAATGCTCTGGGATGCCTGGCGATGCTATGGCGATGTCGTAGCTGCCGCACACCTCGTCGGTGCCCAGCACGAGCTCGCAGCCCAGGGCCTCGAGCTCGTCCGTGGCCTCCGAGGGCGCGCTAGACGACCCGCCGTAGACGTACACCGAATCGGCGCGGCTCCCCAGCTGCGCGGCGAGGAAGCGCGCGACGGCCAGGCCGGTCTTTCCCAGCCCGAGCACGAGCGTATGCCCGAAGTGTGCGTTGCCCTCGAACATGCCTACCCCAGCTGGAAGTACAGGGCAAAGCCCACGGCCGCGAAGATGGCCGAGATTATCCAAAACCTGAAGACCACCTTCGTCTCGTTCCAGCCGAGCTTCTCGAAGTGGTGGTGGAGCGGCGCCATGAGGAAGACGCGCTTGCCGGTGGTCTTGAAGCTCACCACCTGGATCATCACCGAGAGCGCCTCGGCAACGTAGAGACCTCCCATGACGAGCGAAGTCACCTCGGTCTTGGTGAGCACGGCCAGCGCCGCGAGGGCCGCCCCGAGCGCGAGCGAGCCCGTGTCGCCCATGAAGATCGTGGCGGGATAGCAGTTGAACCACAGGAAGCCCGCGCAGGCGCCCGCAATGGCACCAGCGAAGATGGCGAGGTTGATCTCGTCGTAGCTGAATGCCACGGCGGCGAGCACGAGCATCGTGATGAGGACGGTGCCGCCCGCAAGGCCGTCGAGGCCGTCGGTGAGGTTCACCGCATTGGAGAGCCCCGCCATGAGCAGGAAGACGAAGGCCAGGTAGAGCCAGGGAATGCTGATGGTGTTCGCCCCGACGGAGAACTGCGTCGAGAGCACGCCTAGGTCGATGTGGAGCCCTCCGGGGAAGCGCACGTCGGGCGAGATGCCGCAGACGTTAACCGCCACCAGGCAGAACGCGACCGATATGAGGACGAGCCCCGCCATCTTCTGGGAGGGGGTGAGGCCGAGCGAGCGCTCGTGCGCCACCGACTCTATGTCATCGAGCAGGCCGAGCGAGCCCGTCGCCAGCGTCACCACCACCGCGCAGATGAGGTCGGGCGACCAGCGCGCCATGAGCGCGCAGGTGAGCACCATCGAGCCGAGGATGACGACGCCGCCCATGGTGGGCGTGCCCTGCTTGACGAGATGGCGCTGCGGGCCGTCGGCCCTGATCTGCTGGCCGAAGCCCTCGTGGCGCATGAGGCGGATGAACAGCGGCATGGCCGCGAGCACCAGGGCCATGGCGATGCCCACGGCAAGGAACACCTGGTAGGTGGGGTAGCTGGGATTGCCGATCATCGTCCGAGCACCTCCTTTACCACAAGGTCGAGGCCCACCGAGCGCGAGCCCTTGGCAAGCACGAGGTCGTCCTCGCGCGCAATGTCGCAGATGATGCGAGCGGCATCCTCCGCCCGCTCGACGCATTCGAGTCGATCCTCGGAAAAGCCCATGGTGATGGCGGCCTCGCGCATATGCGGGGCGCCGTCGGCTCCCACGAAGACGATGAGGTCGACCGGCTTGGCGGCAGCATAGGCGCCCACGTAGCCGTGAAGGCGCTCGGACTCCTGCCCCAGCTCGCCGATCTCGCCGAGGACCGCGATCCTCCTCCCCGAGCAGGACATCGAGCAGAGCACGTCAAGCGCCGATGCCATCGAGGAGGGGCTCGCGTTGTAGGAGTCGTCGATCACGCGGGGGCGTCCCGCCTCCTCATGCACCTCGAGGCGCATCTTGGCGGCAGGCATGTTGGAGATGGCCGCGGCCGCCTCCGCGCGGGAGACGCCGAGGATGTCGGCCACCTCGAGCGCGAGCAGCGCATCGGATGCCACCTGTGCGCCGGGCACCGTGAGCGCGAGCGCGTGACGCTCGCCATCGGAGAACACCGCCTCGAACGAGGCGTGGCCGGTCTCGTCGAGCGAGAGGCCCTCCGCATGCACGACCCCGTCCTCGGAGCCGATGAGCCGCACGGGGATACCTTGCGGCTTAGCGTACTCCCCCGCGATGAGGGGCGTGAAATCGTCGTGGGCCATGAGCAGCAGGCAGGGCTCGACGTCGCCTGCGCAGGTGCCGTGAGCAGGCTGCATGCCCTCCACGATCTCGGCCTTCGCGCGAGCGATGCCCTCGCGCGAGCCGAGAAACCCTATGTGGCTGGTGCCGACGTTGGTGACGAGCGCCACCTGCGGCCTGCCCGCCTGCGTGAGGCGGGAGAGCTCGCCGGCGTGGTTCATGCCCATCTCGACGACGAGGACCTCGTCCTCGGGCTCGGCCGAGAGGATCGTGAGCGGCATGCCGATGAGGTTGTTGAAGTTGCCGCGCGTCGCATGGGTGCGCCAGCGCGCCGAGAGGGCGGCGGCGCACATGTCCTTGGTGGTGGTCTTCCCCACCGAGCCCGTCACGCCCACCACGGCCCATTGGGGATTGGCAGCGCGCCAGGCGGCGGCGAGGTCGAGCATGAACTGCTCGGCATCGTCATCCGATATGCGCACGATGGCAGCATCGTGAGAGCCGGCCAGCTCGACGAGCGCATCGTCGGCGGCACGGGTCATGGCGACGCAGGAGGCGCCCGCCTCGATGGCGGACGCGCAGTAGTCGTTGCCGTCCACGCGCTCGCCGGCGAAGGCGACGAAGAGCGTGCCGGAGCTCGCCTCGCGCGAGTCTATGGCGCAGGAGGTGCAGACGGCATCGCCCGCACCGCAGACGAGCGAGGCGCCCGTGGCGCTCACGATCTCGTCGATGGTCATGTGCATGCCGCGTCCCCTTCCTAGAAGCTCTCGATGACCGGGCTCAAGCCCAGGTCGTTCGCGGCCTCGTTCATGATAGCGGAGAACACCGGCGCCGCCGACGCCTCCGCGAGATATGGAGTTCCGTTGAGGCCGACATATATGAGTATCTCGGGATTGTCGACATTTGCGAATCCGATGAAGGAGCTCGTGTACTTTTCCTCCACATATCCGAGCTCGTTCTCGGAGGCCTGCTCGCCCGTTCCCGTCTTGCCGGCGATGCGGTATCCGCTCACCTGCGCCTGCATTCCGGTGCCCGCCTCGACGACGTTCCCCATCATCTGGGTCACCTTGTCGGCCGTCTCCTTCGAGCAGGCGACGCCGGGGCTCTCGTAGGCCACCTCCTCGCCGCCCACGTGGGTGACGAAGTGCGGCGTCTCCATGACGCCGTCGTTTGCGATGGCGCCCACGGCCCGCACGATCTGGTCGAAGGGCACGGCGATGGCCTGGCCGAACGACATGGCGCCGAGCGTCGCGCCAATGTACTCGTTGCGCGGCGTGACGAGGCCCGCGATGTCGCCGGGATAGTCGATGCCCGAGGGCTTGCCGATGCCGAAGCGCTCGACGCCTGCGGCGAAGGCGTCCTCGCCGATGCGCGAGGCCACGACCACGGCGCCGACGTTGGAGGAGCGGCGCAGGATCTCGGTGCAGCTCATCTCCATCTCGTAGTCGCGCAGGTCGTCGTCTGCCACGACGTCGTCGCCCACCTCGATGGTGGAGGGCACCCAGAACGAGCTCTCCGGCGAGATGATCCCCTCCTCCAGGCCAATGGCCATGGTGAGGACCTTGAAGATGGAGCCCGGCTCGTAGATCTCGCTCACGAGCGAGAGCGTCATCGCCTCGGGGACATAGGTCTCCTGGTCGCCGGGGTCGAGCAGCGGCGTCGAGCAGGCTGCGATGATCTCGCCGGTGCGCGGGTCGCACGCCATCACCGCGCCGGAATCGGCGTCGTAGTCCTTCGTGGCCTGCAGGATCGTCTGCTCGGCCATGCGCTGCACCTCGATGTCGAGGGAGAGGATGATGTCGGAGCCGTCGCGGGCCGCCACGATCTCGCTCGCGCCGCCGGCAACGGGCGTCCCGTCGCGGCCGACCTCCATGATGAGCTGGCCGTCGACGCCGGAGAGGACCTCGTCGTAGTAGTACTCCAGGCCGAACATGCCGTGGCCCTCGGTGCCCACCGTGCCCAGCACCTGGCCGGCAACGGAGCCGTACGGGTACTCGCGGCGCGTGTCGTCCAGGAGGTAGATGCCCTTGACCTCGTCCTCGGCGAGGCTCGCGACCAGCTCCTCCGCCTTGTCCCTGTCGACCTTCTGCGCCAGGTAGGAGAAGCTCGCGTCCTGCATCAGGGCGTCGAGGTAGTCTGTGGGCTCACCTCCGAGGACGTCCGACAGCCGCGCGGCCACGTCGGGCGCGTCCTCGATCTCCTTGGGATTGCAGTAGACGGTCTTGCAGTCGACGGAGAGCGCCAGCACCTTGCCGCTGCGGTCGTAGATGGTGCCACGGCGGGCGTGGATGGTGGCGACGTTCGTGCCGCGCTCGATGGCCTGCGAGGTGAGGTTCTCGGAGTCGATCACCTGGAGGAACACGAGCCTCCCGGCGACGATGAGCCCCAGGACGGAGAAGATCAGGACGATGGGCCAGAGGGGACGACGGTCGCCGCCGAAGCCGGAGCGCCTGCCCTCGTCACGAGCAAACCGCGACCCCTCGCCTGCCGAGGTGCCGCGGCCATAAGTAGAGCGTGTGCGCCCCGTGTCGCGTGGCATGATGTACGCCGCCTACCCTGCGGCGACTGCGTGGTCCGTCCCGTAGGTCACCTGCGCAGTGCGCGCGAAGGCCGTCGCGGCAGACCCCTGGTTGGGCTCGATGCCCAGCTCGCGGGCGCGGGCGGCAGTTGCCGCCACGACGCTGGAGATGCTCATGGGATTGGACGACCCGGCCACGTAGATGACCTCGACGTCCTTGGCAAGCACCATGCCGTAGGTGTCGGTGGCGATCGAGCCGATTCGGTCGATCGAGGCGAGGCGCGTGCCCTCCACCTCGAGGCTGCCGGAGAGCGCCTGGGCATCGCGGATCTCGGAGCGAAGCTGCGAGGACTCCTGGAGGACGTTGACCGTCGCCGTGTAGATGCCCACGCGGGCGATGCCGACGAGGATGAGGGTCACGACTGCGATCACCACGGCCTGGATGATTCCCGTCCACGACTGCACCTGGGCGCGAGACCTCTCGAGGGTGCGCGTCCCCTCGACGAGCTCGAGATAGGGCTCGTCGTAGGCGTATGCGGGAGCATACGTCTCATATGCGAGTGCAGCGGATGCTGGGTAGCTCATGGTGCTCACCTTGGGTTTCGTTTGCAGTGCGTATCAGGTGCCAATTGCCGTCTTCGTTTGTTGGGCCCGCCGCTAGGCGGGGTCGAGCTTTGTCGCGACGCGCATCTTCGCGCTGCGGGAACGGGGGTTTCGTTCCACCTCCTCCTCGCTTGCGACGAGCGGCCGCCGTGTCTTGACGTCGAGTATCGGCACGTTTCCGCAGACGCACACCGGAAGGTCCGGCGGGCAGGTGCAGCCCCGCGATGCTTCCCAGAAGAGGTGCTTGACGATGCGGTCCTCGAGCGAGTGGTAGCTGATGACCGCGATGCGTCCGCCGGGGTTTGCCCAGCGTATCGCCGCCTCAAGCCCCCTCTCGAGAGCCTCGAGCTCGTGGTTCACCTCGATGCGCAGG
>CACZNT010000156.1 GCA_902782635.1 uncultured Coriobacteriaceae bacterium | reverse complement strand
CAGCTATGGCAAGCTGGACTACACCAAGTACAGCAACGGCACGCTGCTCAACATGTGGATCAGCCAGTCCGAGATGATGGAAGTCTAGAGACGCCCGGAAAAGGAGGTTTACCGATGGAGACTATTCGCGATACCGGCCTGAACATTCCCGAGGCCACCTACCAGATGCCCACCTACAAAGAGGCAGGCATGAGCAACTTCATGAACCTCGTGCGCACCATGGTCAACGACTACGGTGTCTACCACGTGCAGTTCAACACGCTCAGCAAGGACACCCTTGTTGACGCCAAGCACCATCCCGAGAAGTACCCCACGCTCATGGTCCGCGTCGCTGGCTACAGCGTCTACTGGACCGACCTCGCCGAGCGCGTCCAGGATGACGTGATCAGCAGGACCGAGCACCAGTTCTAAGGCTCCGGCCTTCCGGGCGCAGCCTTCCAGATCGGACGGCCACGCCAACGGGCATGTACGACGGGGCCGCAGGAAGCCATGCTCCTGCGGCCCCTTTCCCGTAGGAGGAAAGATGCAGGCACAGGCTGGCGACATTCGCGACAAGCAGGCGGTGGTCTTCGACTTCGGACGCTTCCGCAACACCGACGGCGAGGGCATTCGCACGATGATCTTCTTCAAGGGATGCCCGCTGCGCTGCAAGTGGTGCTCCAATCCCTGGGGGCTATCGGTGCAGCCGCAGCTTGCCGTCAACCGCGACCGCTGCTCGGGCTGCGGCGCATGCGTGCGCGTGTGCCCGCATGGGGTGAATGCCATCGATGATGGCGGCAAGGTGGTGGTCGACTTCTCGAAGTGCACGACCTGCGGCCTGTGCGTCCAGACCTGCCCGGAGAAGTGCCGGCAGGTCTCGGGGACCCGGCACACCGCACGCGAGCTCTTCGACCGCGTGTACCGCGACCTCACCTTCACGAGGCGCGGCAAGAGCGGCATCACGCTCTCCGGCGGCGAGCTGCTCATGCAATGGGATGTCGCTGCCGAAGTCCTGCGCCTCTGCAAGGCCAACTACATCGACACCTGCATAGAGACGTCTGCCTTCGCGCCATGGGACCATCTCAAGGAGGTGGCCCAGTATTGCGACAGCGCATTCATCGACCTCAAGCACATCGACTCCGTGCGGCACAGGGAGATCACGGGCGTTCCCAACGAGCTCATCCTCGAGAACATCGAGCGCATGGCGTCATTCATGAGCGAGCGCGGCAAGTACATCATCGTGAGGCATCCGGTGATCCCCGACATGAACGACGACGAGGAGAACTGGCGGGGGATTGCGAGCTTCATGGCGGGATTGCCGGGGCTGCCCGAGCTCAACGTGCTGCCCTATCACAACCTGGGCGAGCTCAAGTACGAGATGATCGGCGAGCAGTGCGAAGTGGCCGGGCTCGACATGATGAAGAAGTCTGACGAGCGCATCGATCGCATCAGGGAGATCATGGCCGAGCTCGCGCCGAATACGCCGCTTACCATTGGCGGGGAGAACGCCGGCCAACGCTAGTCCCCCGCCCTTCACGTTGCGCACCCCGCCATCCAAGACGGGAGGGCCCTGCTGCCATCAGGCTCGAAGACACAACTCGCCTGATGGCAGCAGGGCCCTCCCGTCTTGGATGGCGGGGTGCGCCTCAGCCCGAAGGCAGGGCTAGAGGGCCTTCTTGTAGAGCGCGATGATGTCGGCGCGCGTCGTGCTGCGCGGGTTGACGGCGATGTTGCCGCTCGTCATGGCATCGTCTGCCATGGCCTCAATCTTGTCCTCGGTCACGCCCACCTCCGAGAGCGTCGCGGGAATGCCGAGGTCGCGCAGGAGCTTGCGCGTCTCGTCGACGAGCACTTGCGGACGAAAGTCGACGATGGGCTGGTGGCGCACCTCGCGGATATAGCGATAGATACGACGATACTGGCCACGGTCGGCGATGGCGTTGTACTCGACGATGGTCGGCAGCAGGATGGCGTTCGCAACTCCGTGGGCAACGTTGAAGAACCCGCTCACCGGATGGCTCATCGCGTGGACGTTGCCGAGACGCGCCCAGGCAAACGCGATGCCGGCAAAGGTCGACCCTGCCATCATGGCCTCGGCCGCCTCGCGATCCTGGCGGTTTGCAACGAAGCGGCGGATGTGGCCACCGATGAGGTCGAGCGCCTTCTCGGCCATGGCGTCGGTGAAGGGGTTGGCGGCGCGCGAGGTGTACGCCTCCCAGGCGTGAATCATCGCGTCTAGGCCGCATGCCGCGGCAACGCCGGCGGGCGCCGTCATGATGAGCTCGGGGTCGAGCAGGGCGTAGGCCGGAAGCACACGATAGCTGAACACCGAGAGCTTGTGGTTGTGGGCCTCGTCAGTGATGACGGAGAAGGGGGTAACCTCGCTTCCCGTGCCTGCCGTCGTGGGAATGGCGATGACGGGCTCGATGTCGCCGGGCACCTTGTCGGCGCCCTCGTAGTCGGAGATCTCGCCCCCATAGCGCGCGATCACGCCCACGGCCTTGGCCACGTCCATCGGGCTTCCGCCGCCGAGCGCGACGATGGCCGTGGCACCGGACGCCTCGTACGCAGCGGTCGCCGCGTCGACGATCTCGATGGTGGGGTTGGGGAGTACGTCCAGATAGGCATCGCAGGCAAGGCCTGAGCCCTCGATGATCTCGCGCACCTTTCCCACGACGCCAATCGACTCCAGGCCGCGGTCGGAGATGATGAACACCTTCTCCGCACCAATCCTGCCGATGATCTGCGGGAGCTCGGCGAGGCTGCCCGTTCCGAAGCTGATGTTCTGCGGAATGGTGAAGTTGAAGCTGTTCATATCGTTCCTCTCATATTTGTAGAATGTAGAACATATGATAACAAAGTGCATGCAAGCTTGCAATAGCCGCCGCCATGCGGAAAAGAGACGTCCCTATTGAGTGTGCCCTAGCCCTTGAGGGCGTCGATCACGATCTCCAGGGCCTTGATGCGCGCGTAGCGCTTGTCCACCGATTCCAGCACATGCCAGGGCGCAGCCTTGGTGCTCGTCTTCGCGAGCATCTCGTCAATCGCGGTCTCGTAGGCGTCCCACTTCTCGCGGTTGCGCCAATCCTCCTCGGTGATCTTCCACTGCTTCTCGGGGGTGTTCTGCCGGTCCTCGAAGCGCGCGAGCTGCGTGTCCTTGTCGATCTGCACCCAGAACTTGATCACGCGGGCGCCCCAGTCGACGAGCTCGGCCTCAAACTCGTTGATCTCGCGATACGCCCGCTGCCAATCGTTCTCGCTGCAGAAGCCCTCGATGCGCTCCACCATCACGCGTCCGTACCAGCTGCGGTCGAAGATGGCGATGTGGCCGCGCTCGGGAAGCCGGCACCAGAAGCGCCAGAGGAAGTGGCGGGCCTTCTCGTGGGGCTCCGGCGAGGCGATTGGGTGCCCCTCGTAGCCGCGCGAGTCGAGGGCGGCCGTGATGCGCTTGATGTTGCCGCCCTTGCCCGCGGCGTCCCACCCCTCGTAGGCGATGACCACCGGCGTGCGCTTGCGGAAGACCTTGTTCTGCAGATCGCGCAGCTCGGCTTGGAGCTCCTCGAGGCGCTTCTCGTACTCGTCCTTCTCGATGACCTTGTCCTCGAGCGGGATGTCGGCGAGCTTGGGGATGGGCTTGAGCTTGAAGCCGCCATCCACGACGGGCGTATCCAGCCTGCCCGCATCGAGCGCGTCCTCGATGGCGTCGTTGACGATGGCGAGCACCTGCAGCTCGCGCCAATCGCGATCGGCGGCGTCGATGATGTGCCAGGGGGCGCGCTCGCCGTTCGTGGCCTCGAGGAAGCGGTCGTATGCCTTGAGGTGCTCCTTGTAGTGCTTGTTCTCGCGCAGGTCGTCGTCATCCACGCGCCAGCGCTTGTTCTTGTCGGCGAGCAACTGCTCGATGCGCTTGCCCTGCTCCTTCTTGCCCAGGTGGAAGAAGAGCTTGACGATGAGGTAGCCGTTGTCGGCAAGCGAGCGCTCGCAGGCGTTGATGGAGGCGACGCGCTCGTCGAAGGCCTTGTCGCCGAGCTTCCCGGCGATGAGCTGGTCGCACACCTCCTCCATCCAGTAGGTGTCGAAGAAGGCGAATCGACCCGCCTCGGGGATCTCCATCATGAAGCGGTGGAGGAAGGGATAGCGCTTCGCCTGCTTGTTCGCGGCCGACATGTTGCGAACGGCGAAGAAGCGTGGGTCGAGGTTTTGGATCACGCGGTCGATGGTGGTGCCCTTGCCCGAGCTGCCCCAGCCCTCGACGATTACCATGACGGGCAGGCCCGCCTCCTTGATGCGCGTCTGGAAGCCCTCGAGGCGCAACCGCTGCACCTTCAGCTTCTGCTTGAGCTCGTCACTGGCAGGAACCTCAGGTGCCGCGAACTCCTTGAGCATGATGACCTCCTCGCACGCTGGCTCGTTGGGAAAACCGTACTCCCGCGCAGGCGCCCATCTGGTCTCCCATCGGCAAGGAGGGCTCGCTTGTGGCATGAAAGGAGCTGCCCCGCGGCCGAAAATTGGTCGCGGGGCAGGAAGAGAAGGGATTGCCAGCAAGCTGGCGGGACACTACTTGCTCTTGCGGAAGCAGAGGAACCAATCGAGACAGTACTGCTCGTCGGTCTGGTTCTCCATGCGGTCCTTGGCGGTGCCGCACGAACCCGCGGGCGGGACGATCACGTCGTCGCCGGGGCGCCAATCGGCAGGTGTGGCAATCTGCTCGGCATCGGCCTTCTGCAGGGCCTGGATGATGCGCTTGAGCTCGTCGAAGTTGCGGCCGGTCGACTGCGGGTAGTAGAGGATGGTGCGGATCTTGCCCTCGGGGTCGATGATGAAGACGGCGCGCACGGCCTGCGTATTCGAGGCGTTGGGCTGGATCATCCCGTATTTGGTGGCGACCTCCATGCGGATGTCGTCGATCAGCGGGAAGGTCACCTCGATGTTCTTCATGCCCTTCCACTCGAGCTCCTGGATCTTGCGCAGCCAGGCGATGTGGGAATACAGTCCGTCGACGGACAGGCCCACCAGCTCGGTGTCGAGCTCGCGGAACTCGTCGATCATCGACGCGAAGGTCATGAACTCGGTGGTGCAGACGGGGGTGAAGTCGGCGGGGTGGGAGAACAGGATGACCCACTTGCCCTTGTAGTCTGCGGGGAAGTTGATTTCGCCCTGGGTAGTGTTGGCGGTGAATGCGGGGGCATCGTCGCCGATGAGGGGGAGGCGCTGTACGGTGGTCTCTTCCATGATTGATTCCTTTCGCTCGTGTTGCGTGTCTAACTCTGACACCACTAGTATTCCCCATGGAAAGAAGAAAAGATAATAAATTATTCTCTAAATTTTGCATTATCATCTATTTTAAAGTAGATAGGATAAATAATGCTATGATTTTGACCGACGAAGGGAGATGCTCATGGAACCTGAGAGCGCAAGCATGCCCGCGCGCGTGGGCGTGGAGGAGCTGGGCGCGCCCTCGCAGCACGACCCTCTCATGCACGCGCATGAGAGCCTCGAGCTTGTGCGGGTTGATGAGGGGTGCATGGACTGCATCGCCGGCACGTCCGTCAACAGGCTCGAGGCGGGCGATGTCTGCCTCATCAATGCCGGGCGGATGCATCGGGCGCGTGAGGTAGAGGGGCATCGCTGCACCTATAGCGTCATGCACCTCGACCCCGCCAAGCTCACGCGCGATGAGGACGTCTATGCGCGCTACATCGCACCTGTGCTCGAGGACGAATCGTTTGACTTCATGCTCGGCTGCGATTGCGCGGGCACGGCAGGGGAGATATGCCGCCTCATGGATCAGATCGCAGAGCTGGAGAGGGAGCGTCCCCAAGCCTATGAGCTCGAGGTCATCGCGCTGGCCCATCTCGTCTTCAGGCAGATCTACCTGCGCCGCCACGCGCTTGCCGACGAGCTGGCAGCTGGCTCTGTGAGCCAGGATGACATGGTATTGCGCGCCATGACGTCGCTCATCTACGAGCGCTATGCCGAGCACATCTCGCTCGAGGACATCGCCCGCGCCGGCGGGGTGAGCCGATCCAAGGCGTCGGCCGTGTTCAAGGCGCGTCTTGGCACATCACCCATCGAGTTCCTCAACCGATACCGCCTCGAGGTAGCTGCCATCAAGCTCGTGAGGACGGATGACACGATTGCGCGCATCGCCTCCTCGTGTGGCTTCTCCCAGCAGAGCTACTTCAATCGCGTCTTCGGTCGTGCGTGGGGCATGACGCCCAAGCAGTATCGGGCTGCGCAGAGGCAGAAGACGGCGGCGTAGCCAGGATCCGCTTGCCGCCGAGCCGTCTGCCGGCCCTAGGCGCTTGCGAGCGCTGCCTCCACCGCCGCGCGGAGGAACTCGGATCGCGTCTGGTTGCGCTCGGCGGCGGCGCAATCTATGGCCTCGCGCTGTGAGCGCGGCACCTTGAAGGCGAGCGACACGAGCTCCTCCTCTGAGATGCGCGGACGACCCGGGGGAGCGATGAGGATGCGACCGGGCTTTCCGGGAATGATGCCCTTCTCCATCTGCTCGGCAATCTCGTCCATCATCGCCTCGGTGAGGATGGTCCCGTCTGCCAGCTTAACGTCACCAGATACTGCCATGATCATCACTCCAGTCCCAGTTCGACCATGATGCCGTCAGTCGGAGGCGTCTTAGCGTGATAGATGAGCACGCTGTCGGCACTACAAGTTGACGCGATCATCTCGACGCCCCTTCCATGAGAGTCGACGCCAAGTGCAACGACTGTTCCTGGTGCCGTATCGAGACGCTCCTGGGCAATAAACGCATTCCTCCAGGCGTGCAGCACATCCTCCTCGCGCAGCTCGGGGTGGCGCTTCATGACGCGCTCGTGCACTCGCACTCTCAAGCACATGGTAATCATCCTCCCAAGTATTGTCAAACAAAACCATTTGACATAACATGATGAGTAATTAGTGTCACCATAGCACATAATGAAGAATGAGTCATCAGGAGGAAGTATGGATGCGCGCGACATTCTCCGTCAGATGGTTGACGCGAGCGGCAAGAGCCAGCGCCTCATCAGCACCGAGATCGGCCGTCACCCCACCTATGTCGCATCGCTGCTGCACGGGGAGAGCTATCCGCAGGTTGATACCTTCGCCTCCATCGCACGTGCCTGCGGATGCGAGGTGGTCGTGCGCCTCCCCACAACGGTGCTCGAGGTAGACGGATGGCAGGTGGAGGCCCAAAGGGAGGCGCGGCTCGACTAGATGGGCCGACTGCGCGCGGCTGACGTACAATGTGCGCGTGCGGTCAACGCGAGGCGAGGAGGCACCATGCCGGGCAAGCGAGCGGACGTCATCTCCTGGGACGAGTTCTTCATGCGCGTCGCCGTGGCGGCGAGCCTGCGCAGCAAGGACCCGAATACGCAGGTGGGGGCCTGCATTGCCAGCTCCGACAACCGCATCCTCTCGGTGGGATACAACGGCACGCCCCACGGGATGGACGACGACATCTTCCCCTGGGACACCACCGACGACCCGCTCACCGACAAGCACAACTACGTCATCCACGCCGAGGCCAACGCCATCCTCAACTACCGCGGCTCGCTCACCGAGCTCACCGGCGCGACGGTGTACGTGACGCTCTTCCCCTGCCAGGAGTGCGCCAAGACGCTCGTGCAGGCAGGCATCGGCGAGGTGGTCTACCTGGACGACAAGTACGGCGACACCATCGGCGGGCAGGTATCCAAGTCGGTGCTCGACCGCTGCGGCGTGTCCTATCGCCAGATGACCCTGTCATAAGACGCTTTGGGGACAGGCACCTACCTGTCATATGAGCGAGCGCTCATATGACATTTAGGTGCCTGTCCCCAAAGTGTCTTATGACAGCGGGGTGCCTGGCGCAGAAGCGTCTTGCGTCCGGCAGCCCAGGCACCTATCCCGCGAAAAATAGCAATCAGTTGCTTCCTATTGCAGTGCAATGGCGCCCGTTCGTCCATGCGTGGCGCCTGGCAGCAATATGCGCACATATAATCAATTCATTGGTGGATTCCTGCCAAAGCCAAGTCGATAGGAAAGGAAGTCGCGCATGAAGAAGATCATCAACGCTCCCGAGAACTATGTCGACGAGATGCTCAAGGGCATCTACGAGGCGCACCCTGACAAGGTCAAGTACGCCGAGGACGACCTGCGCTGCTATTGCATCGCCAACAAGAAGCCCGGCAAGGTCGCCATCATCACCGGCGGCGGCACCGGCCACCTGCCCCTGTTCCTGGGCTACGTGGGCGAGGGCCTCATCGACGGCTGCGGCGTGGGCGGCGTGTTCCAGTCCCCGTCGGCCGAGCAGATCTACAACATCTCCAAGGAGGTCGAGGCCGGCTCCGGCATCCTGTACCTCTACGGCAACTACACCGGCGACATCATGAACTTCGACATGGCCGCCGAGATGCTCGAGATGGACGACATCGAGACCCGCTCCATCGTGGGCGCCGATGACGTGCTCTCCAACGAGGACGTCTCCGTCCGCCGCGGCGTTGCCGGCATCTACTTCATGTACAAGGCGGCCGGCGCCAAGGCCGACCAGATGGGCAGCCTGGACGAGGTCTACGAGGCCGCCAAGAAGGCCGGCGACAACGTCCGCACCGTGGGATTTGCCCTCACCCCCTGCATCGTCCCCGAGGCCGGCAAGGCCAATTTCGAGCTGGCTGACGATGAGATGGCCTTCGGCATGGGCATCCATGGCGAGCCCGGCGTCTGGAACGGCCCCATCAAGACGGCCGACGAGCTGGCTTCCGAGTCGCTCGACGCCATCCTCAAGGACATGCCGCTCGGCGACGGCGACGAGGTTGCCGTCCTCATCAACGGCCTGGGCGCCACCTCCATCGAGGAGCTCTACATCCTGCTCAACTCGGTGCGCGAGTACCTGGCGGGCAAGGGCGTCAAGATCTACAAGTCCATCGTGGGCGAGTATGCCACGTCGATGGAGATGATGGGCGCCTCCATCTCCGTCTGCAAGCTCGACGACGAGCTCAAGGGCTACGTTGACTATCCCGTCAACACCCCGTTCATCTGCCAGAAGTAGCTCCCGGCGAGCCAAGCGAAGGGAATGACAAGCATGGACAAGCTCACGGTCAACGAGATTCCCGAGATGTTCGAATGCGTCGGCGCGCTCTTTGCCGAGAAGAAGGACGAGCTCTGCGAGATGGACGCCGCCATGGGCGACGGCGACCTCGGCCTCACCATGTCCAAGGGCTATGGCGCGCTGCCCGGCTTCCTGCGCGAGACCGCCGCTGAGGGCGAGATCGGCAAGCAGCTGTTCAAGGCGGCCATGAAGATGCAGAACACCGTGCCCTCCACCATGGGCACGCTCATGAGCTCGGGCCTCATGGAGGCTGGCAAGACCTTCAAGGGCAAGGAGGAGCTTGTCCCGGCAGATCTCGCCACCTACGCGACGGCGTTCGCCGCCGGCATCAAGAAGCGCGGCAAGTGCGAGCTGGGCGACCGCACCATCCTCGACTCGGTGGATGCTGGCGCCAAGGCCGCCGAGGCCCTCGTGGCCGACAAGCCCGACGCGACCTTCCTCGAGGTGATCACCGCCGCCGTCGAGGGTGCCGAGGCCGGCTGCGAGGCCACCAAGGACATGCTGCCCAAGTTCGGCAAGGCGGCAGTGCACTCCGCCAAGGCCAAGGGCGTCATCGACCAGGGCGCGCTCGCTGGCAAGTACATGCTCGAGGGCATCAAGAACTACTTCGAGAAGTAGGTCGGCCACAGTGAAAGAGGGGAGGGGGCGGCCATGCGGTAGCTCCCTCCCTTGCACGTAGGGAGAAGAGAGAAAGAGGTTTAGGCCATGCTCTACAACGATCCCAAGACCTTCCGCGAGGACATGCTCAAGGGCTATGTCGCCGCCTACCCCGACTACGTGGTCGAGGTCAACGGCGGCGTGGCGCGCGCCACCAAGATGCCCGAGGGCAAGATCGCCGTCATCAACGGCGGCGGCTCGGGACACTTCCCGGCGTTCTGCGGCATCATCGGCGACGGCTTCATGGACGCCACCGTGGTGGGCAACGTCTTCACCTCGCCGTCCACCGAGGACGTCTACGACGTCGCGAAGGCCGTCGAGAACGGCAACGGCATCTTCATCGTGGGCGGCAACTACGCCGGCGACAAGATGAACTTCAACCTTGCCCGCGACCGCCTCATCGAGGAGGGCGTCGACGCGAGGTCGTTCTACATCACCGACGACGTCGCCTCCGCCTCCAAGGACGAGATCGAGAAGCGCCGTGGCAACGTGGGTACCTTCACCGTGTTCAAGACCGCCGGCGCAGCCGCCGCGGCCGGCGTCTCCTTCGACGAGCTCGTGCGCGTCACCGAGAAGTCGAATGACATGACCCGCACGATGTCCATGGGATTCCGCGGCTGCACCCTGCCGGGCGCAGGCGAGCCGCTCTTCCAGGTGCCCAAGGGCAAGATGGAGGTTGGCCAGGGCATCCACGGCGAGCCGGGCGTGGGCGAGGCCGATCTTGCCAGCGCGGCCGAGGTTGCCGAGCTGCTGGTGAACCGCGTGCTCGACGAGGCCCCCGAGGGCGCCGGCAAGCGCATCGCCGTCATCCTCGACGGCCTGGGCTCCACCAAGTACGAGGAGCTCTTCGTGGTGTGGGGCACCGTGCGCGAGCTGCTCGAGAGCAAGGGCTACGAGCTGGTCGAGCCGCAGGTGGGCGAGTTCGTCACCTCGCTCGACATGGAGGGCATCGCGCTCTCCATCGAGTTCCTCGACGATGAGCTCGAGAAGTACTGGTGCGCCCCCTGCGACACCCCCGCCTTCCGCAAGGGCGACACCGCTGGCCCCAAGGGCGAGCGCAAGGTGTACGCCGACGTCTCCGCGGCAGCCGAGACCTTCGAGGAGGGCTCCGACGCCGCCAAGGCCGCAGCCGAGTACATCGTCGCCGCCTTCGGCCGCATGCAGAAGGCCATCGCCGACGCCGAGGCCGACCTCGCCAAGATCGACGGCGTTGCCGGCGACGGCGACCACGGCCGCGGCATGGTGAAGGGCTCGACCTTCGCCTACGAGGCTGCCGAGGACGCGCTCGCCAGGGGCGCGGCCGCAGGCTCGGTCCTCAAGGAGGCCGGCAAGGCATGGGCCGCCAAGGCAGGCGGCACCTCCGGCGTCCTCTGGGGAAGCGCCCTCGAGGCTGCCGGCAAGGTGATCGGCGACACGGCCGAGAGCATCGACGCCCAGATGGTGGCCGACGCCGTCAAGGCGGCCTACGAGAAGATGCTCTCGCTAGGCGGCGCGCACCGTGGCGACAAGACCATGCTCGACACGCTGATTCCGTTCGGCGAGGCGCTCGACGCCGCCGCGGCGGCCGGCAAGTCGCTGCTGGATGCCTGGACTGCCGCGGCCGAGGTTGCGAAGACCTCGGCCGAGGAGACCGCCAACATGGTTCCCAAGGTCGGCCGTGCTCGCCCGGCTGCCGAGCGCAGCCTGGGCACGCCTGATGCGGGCGCGGTCTCAATGGCCCTCTGCATCGAGCAGGTCCTGCCGGAGAAGACGGAGGAGTAATGCTCTGCTCCCACTGGTTTTGACGGAGAGTGATCGCGTGCTGCGCACGCTCAGAACTCTCCTTTCAAAACCAGTGGGAGACTAACCGCTCTCCGACGTCGCGTCGGCAGGACCCCCTCGCGTGCTTCGCACGTGGGAGAATTGAGTGCGCCGCCCCGGGAGACCGGGGCGGCGCCCTTTGTGGGGGGGGTGGCTGCAGTGCTGCCGTGCTCGCCTGTCCATCCATCCCAGACTTGCGTTTCTCAACAACGGCCGTTGGCCCTAATGCGCAGATGCGCGATAGAAGGGCGGGCCCATCGCCATTCGATGGGCCCGCCTGTCTTTCGCTCGAAGCTCGGGGATTGGCCGTACGCGCCCTACCCCTCGAAGGGCACCACGTGCGCCACGCCCTCGGCCGGCGTGATCTCGGCCTCGCCGTTGTCGAGGTCGATGAGCTTGTAGCGCCAGTTGCCCATTCCCAGCTCGTGCATGTAGGAAAGCTGGCGGAAGCCATGGCGGCTGGTCATGCGCTCCACGAGGTCGTGGTGGTCCTCCTCCTTCATCGCCATCACGAGGTCGACGCATGCCGAGTCGATGGCGCAGATGTCGCTCGAGGCGAGGATGCCCACGTTGGGCGTAACCACCGGAGCTGCCGCCACGCCCTCGCAGTCGCAGGACACGCTCATGTTGCGCATCACGTTCACGTAGGCGACCTTCTCGCCGAAGTGGTCGATGGTGGCCTTGGTCGACTCGGTCATGCGCTCCATGAGCTCCTCCTGGTCGATTGACCACTGGTCGTCGGAGCCCTCCGCCTGGTGAATCCACTTCTTGCCCACCGGACCGTCGGCGCAGCCGATGCCGATGTTCTTGTTGGATCCGCCGAAGCCGCCCATGGCATGGCCCTTGAAGTGCGTGAGCGCCACGAGGGAGTCGTAGTTGAGCATGTGCTTGCCGACGGACATCTCCTCGAACCACTTGCCGCCCTTGACGGGCAGGAGGGCCGCACCGTCCTCGTCCATGATGTCGACGGGCGCGAAGGTCCAGCCGTTCACCTTAATGGTCTCGTGGTGCTGCTCGGTGGTGAGGCGATCGCCGTCGTAGAAGGTGTTGGTCTCGACGATGATGGCGCCGGCGAGATCGGCCTGCATGAGTGACTTCACCCACTCGCGCGGGATGATGTTGGGGCCATTCGGCTCGCCGGTGTGCAGCTTCACGGCCACCTGGCCGGAGATGGGTGCCGACACCTTCGCGTAGGCCTTGGCCAGGCCGGCGGCGGAGAGGTCGCGCGTGAAGTAGACGACGGATTCCTCGCCGTCGCGCTGGTCGAAGGGAACGTAGACGTTGCCGTTGGTGACGGTGCTCTTGCTTGCCATGCGGAGCTCCTTTCGCGATGTCGGAGTTGCCTGGGGGAATTATCCCACTAACGCCCGCTGCGAAGCCCGCATATCGGGCGCGCGGCTGGATGGGTCTCCGGGCCAGCGCGCTAGGCACGCGCGGCGCGCTCGTGAACGGTGCGCACGAAGCGAATGAGCGTGTACGCGCAGGCGACGGCCGTGATGGCCGCGGCGAGCGGCATCGTGAGCCAGAGGCCGTCGAGGCCCATCGGCATGAGGATGACCAGCGCCACCATGGGGGCGGCGAAGGCCATCACCACGGAGACGAAGGAGGCGAGCCTCGTCTGGCCCACCGCCACCATGAAGCCCTGCGTGGCAGTGGAGACCCAGCGCACGATGAAGGCCAGGCTGAAGAGCCTGAGCGCGTGCGATGCGAGCGCGACGAAATCGGGCGTGGAGTCGGGCAGGAACAGCAGCGTCACCGTCTCGGGGAAGAGCTGCACCCACACCAGGAAGAGGAGGCTCAGCACGGCGCTGGAGGCGAAGCAGAGCAGCTCCAGCGAGCGCACGCGGCCGAGCAGCCCTGCGCCCCAGTTGTAGCCGACGGCGGGCTGTACCGAGTCGATGGCGCCGTAGATGAGCGGCATGACGATGCCCGCCGAGAAGAAGAGCAGCCCGAAGATCGACACGGCCTGCTCGCCGCCCATGCGCAGAAGGACGATGTTCATCACTATCGAGAAGACCCTGCCCGCGACGTTCTCGAGGAAGACCGGCATGCCGCAGCGGACCACCTCGCCCACCATCTCGGCGTCGATGTGCGGGCGGACGAGCTTGAGGGTGAGCTGGCCCCGGACGAAGGGGAGGAAGGCGAGGATGACGGAGATGGTCATGGCGAGGCAGTAGGCGAGCGCGGCCGCCCAGATTCCGAAGCCGGCAAATCCCAGCAAGGCGATCTCGAGCGCGGCGCCGACGACGGCCATGAAGACGTTCACCAGGAAGCTCCGCCGTATCTGCCCGGATATGCGCAGGAAGTTGTCGACGGCGTAGAGGTTGGTGGTGAGCGGGAGGAAGAGGGCGTAGACGCGCAGGAAGACGGTGGCCGTGTCGGCCAGCTCGCCCGTCGCGCCCATTGCGGCCATGATGTGAGGGGCCGCCAGGAAGAAGCCCGCGCCCATCGCCGCCCCGGAGACGATGTTCATGAGGCAGGAGCCGGTGAAGATCTCGTTGGCGCGCTTTGCGTTGCCCTTCCCCAGGTGGATGGCGATGGGCACGGACGACCCCGAGCCCACGAGGTCGCCGATGGCGAAGGCGACGATGACGAAGGGCATGGCGAGGTTGATGGCGGCGAAGGCCGTCTCCCCGAGGAAGGTCCCCACGAGCACGCCGTCGAGGATGTCGTAGGCCGACGAGATGAGCATGCCCAGCGCGCCCGGCAATGCGGCGCGCAGGAAGAGACGCGCAGGCGGCGTCTTCGCGAAGAGCTCGTCTGAATCGACCTCAGCCAACCCCCACTACCCCTCTCAGCACGAAAGCCCATCGAGATGCAGAGGGCCATGCGTTCACATCAATATGCTAGATTATCCAAACTGTGCTCCGGGAGGGTACCGCAACGCGGCATCGGAGCCGAAGGGAGAGATGGGCTGCATGAATCTGGGGAAGCTCGCGCTCGGATCGAGCGCGCGCATCGAGTCGGTCGGAGGCGAGGGCGCACTGCGCCAGCATCTGCTCGACATGGGGCTCATCCCGGGCATGACCCTCACTGCCGTCAAGCACGCGCCCATGGGCGACCCCCTCGAGGTCGAGGTTTCGGGCTACCGCCTGACGCTGCGCATGGCGGATGCCGCGAAGATCGAGGTCGTCGAGCTCGCTGACGGCGAGGCGGAGGCCTGCGAGGTGCGTCCCGTCGCCGCGCCGGCCTCGGCGCTCGAGCACCCGGGCCTGGGCGAGGGCGGCCGCTTCCATGTGGACGAGGGGCGCTCGCCGCTTCCCGAGAACCAGATCACTATCGCGCTCGTCGGCAACCAGAACTCTGGCAAGACGACGCTCTTCAACCAGCTCACGGGCGCAAACCAGCATGTGGGAAACTTCCCCGGCGTGACGGTCGAGCGCAAGAGCGGGAAGATCCGCGGCCATGAGGCCACCATCGTCGACCTCCCCGGCATCTATTCGCTCTCGCCCTATTCCGCCGAGGAGGTCGTCTCGCGCGACCTCATAATGTCGGGCGAGGCCACGGCCGTCATCAACATCGTCGATGCCACCAACATCGAGCGCAACCTCTATCTCACGATGCAGCTCCTCGAGCTCGGCGTCCCGATGGTGATTGCGCTCAACATGATGGACGAGGTGAGCGCAAACGGGGGATCGGTGCGCGTGAACGAGCTCGAGGCCCTGCTGGGCGCCCCCGTGGTGCCCATATCCGCGCTCAAGGGCGCCGGCATTGACGAGCTCGTGGGGCACGCCCTCCACGTCGCGGCCTACTGCGAGCCGCCCGACCGCCAGGACTTCTGCGACAAGGAGGACCATGGCGGGGCGCTGCACCGCTGCCTGCACAGCGTCATCCACCTCATCGAGGACCACGCCGAGGCGGCCTCCATCCCGCTGCGCTTCGCCGCGAGCAAGCTCGTCGAGGGCGACGAGCTGGTGCGCAAGTCCCTGGGACTCGAGGGGGCGGAGCTGGAGACCATCGAGCGCATCGTCTCGCACATGGAGGACGAGGTCGGCCTCGACCGAGCGGCCGCCATCGCCGAGATGCGCTTCTCGTTCGTCCGCCGCGTGTGCGCGCAGACGGTGGTCGTCCCGAGGGAGAGCCGCGAGCGCATCCGCAGCTCGCGCATGGACGAGGTGCTCACGGGCACCTACACGGCCATTCCCGCATTCATTGCCGTGATGGGGCTCGTGTTCTGGCTCACCTTCCACGTGATAGGACCCGCCTTGCAGGACCTGCTCGCCTCCGGCGTCGACGCGCTTGCCGCCCAGGCCGATGTCCTGCTCGCCCGCGGGGGCGCAAGCGAGGCAGCACGATCGCTCGTCGCGGAGGGCATCTTCGGCGGCGTGGGCAGCGTGCTCTCCTTTGCGCCCATCATCGTGACGCTCTACCTCTTCCTCTCCATCCTCGAGGACTCGGGATACCTCGCCCGCGTCGCCTTCGTGGTGGACAAGATTCTGCGCAGGCTCGGCCTGTCCGGGCGCAGCATCGTTCCCATGCTCATCGGCTTCGGGTGCTCGGTGCCCGCCGTCATGGCCACGCGCACGCTGCCCTCGGAGCGCGACCGCAAGATGACGATCCTGCTCATACCGTTCATGAGCTGCTCGGCCAAGCTCCCCATCTACACCTTCCTCGCCACCATCTTCTTCCCCGCGCATGCCGCGCTCGTAACTGTCTGCCTCTACGTGCTGGGCATCATCGTTGCCATCGTCGTTGCGCTCGTCGCCAAGCGCACGGCGTTCAAGGGCGAGCCGGTGCCCTTCGTGATGGAGCTGCCCGACTACCGCATGCCCAGCCCGCAGAACGTGGCGCGCCTGCTTTGGGCCAAGACGGCCGACTTCATCCACCGCGCGTTCACCGTCATCCTCGTCGCGACGGTCGTCGTGTGGTTCCTGCAGCACTTCGACTTCGGCTTCTCGTTCATCGACGACCCTGCGGACAGTATCCTCGCCGCCATCTCGGGAGCCATCGCGCCGGTGCTCGCCCCGCTCGGCCTGGGCGACTGGCGCATCGCGACGGCGCTCGTGACCGGATTCCTCGCCAAGGAGGGCGTGGTCGCCATGCTGTCGATGCTCTATGGCGGGACGGCCGCCATCGCAGCCGTCCTCACGCCCGCAGCCGCCCTCGCCCTGCTCGTCTTCTGCCTCATCTACACCCCCTGCGTGGCAGCCATCGCAGCCGTCAAGCGCGAGCTGGGACGCGGCTGGGCAATTGGCATCGTCGTCGAACAATGCGCGGTGGCCTGGGTGGCGGCGTTCCTCGTCCACCTCGTGGCGCAGGCGTTTCTCTAGGGAGGCATCGTGGGAATTGCCGAACTCGTGCTCATAGCCGTCGGAGTCGCCATGGACGCCTTCGCCGTCTCGCTCTGCAAGGGCCTGTGCATGGAGCGCATCAAGTGGGGCCAGGCCGCGTTCCTGGGGGTGCTCTTCGGTGGCTTCCAGGCGCTCATGCCACTCATCGGATGGGCGCTCGGCTCGCGCTTCATCCGCGTCATCGCGCCATACGACCACTGGATCGCCTTCTCGCTGCTCGCGCTCATCGGGATGAAGATGATCGCCGACGCCGTGCACGAGGGGGAAGAGGAATGTGCGGTGGACGGCGGGCTCGACCTCGTCGAGTGCCTGCTCCTGGCCATCGCCACCTCGATAGACGCGCTCGCAGTGGGCCTCACCTTCGCCGCCCTCAACGTCCCGATCGTCGGGGCGGTGACGCTCATCGGCATCGTCACCTGCGCGCTCTCCATGGTGGGCGTCGCCATTGGCGCGACGTTCGGGTCGCACTGGCGCAAGCCCGCCAGCATCGCCGGTGGCACGATCCTCATCCTGATCGGCGCGAAGATCCTGCTCGAGCACCTCGGCATCCTCGTCTTGTAGGCTCTCGCCGCCGGCGCTCGAGCAAGCCAGGCGGAGGGGTGCATCCTGCCCGCATTCTCGTGTGGCGGGCGTACAATGTGCGCAACTCGGGGGAGAGGAGCCACCATGGCCGAGTACTTTGGCAGCGATACGCCCAAGCTGGGCTTTGGCATGATGCGCCTGCCGCGCAAGGGGCCGCGCATCGACGTGGACGCCACCGCCGAGATGGTCGACATGTTCCTCGACGCAGGCATGAGCTACTTCGACACTGCGCGCATCTACCCGGGGTCGGAGACGGCGACGCGCAAGGCGCTCGTGGAGCGTCATCCGCGCGAGAGCTTCACCATCGCGACCAAGCTCTATGCCCCGGTTGCGCCCACGGCGGGCATCGCCCGCGGCCAGATCGAGACGAGCCTGCGCAAGCTGGGCGTCGACTACGTCGACTACTACCTGCTACACACCCTTATGGAGTCGAACAGCAAGAAGTACGAGCGCCTCGACCTCTGGGATTGGGCGCGCGAGCTCAAGCGCGAGGGGAAGGTGCGCCACTGGGGATTCTCGTTCCACGGGACGCCCGCGCTGCTCGATCGCCTGCTCACCGAGAACGCGGATGCCGAGTTCGTCCAGCTGCAGCTCAACTACCGCGATTGGGAGGATGCGGGCATCGCGTCTCGCGCCTGCTACGAAGTGGCCCGCGCGCATGACGTGTCGATCGTGGTGATGGAGCCGGTGAAGGGCGGGCAGCTGGCCGACCCGCCGCGGGAGGTGGCCGAGCTCCTGCGCGCCGCAAACCCGGACGCGTCGCCTGCCAGCTGGGCCATCCGCTTCGCGGCGTCGCTCGACGGCATCATCACGGTGCTCTCGGGCATGTCGAATCGCGCGCAGATGGCCGACAACCTCTCGTTCATGCGCGACTTCAAGCCGCTCGACGAGGCCGAACGCGAGGTGATCCGCAAGGCTCAGGAGCTGCTGGGGAAGTCGGCCGCCATCGGATGCACTGCCTGCGGGTACTGCACCACGGGATGCCCGCAGTCCATCCCCATCCCCAAGGTGTTCGCCGCGATGAACGACAAGCTGTCGACGGGAAGGATTGAGGCTGCGCGCGAGGCCTATGCGCAGGCGGTCGCAACGGCGGCGCCGGCAAGCGCGTGCATCGAATGCGGACAGTGCGAGGCCGCCTGCCCGCAGCACCTGCCCGTCATCAAGCTGCTGGCCGAGGCCGCCGCTACGTTCGAGTGAACGGGGTCCCCAAACTGTCATGCCCTCAGGCGCGGGGGATGCGGACGATATGACACTTAGGTGCCTGTCCCCAAACTGTCATGCGCTCAGGCGCGGGGGATGCGGACGGTGAAACGTGTGCCCACGCCCTCGCTGGAGAGCACCTCGATCGTGCCTCCGTGCGCGTCGACGATCCACTTGGCAATCGAGAGCCCCAGGCCCGACCCCTCGACATCCTTCTGGCGTGCAGAATCGGAGCGATAGAAGCGATCGAAGATATGTGCGGCATCAGCAGGTGAGAGCCCTATGCCCTCGTCCTGCACGGAAAACGTCACGCTGGCGTCATCTGCTGCCGCGCTGAGGCTGATCTGCGTGCCCGCGGGGGAGTACTTGCGGGCGTTCTCCACCATGATGCGCAGAGACTGCTTGAGCATCGCGAGGTCAACCTGGGCGACGAGGTTGGCCGAGCTGCCGTCGGGGACGCTGCAGAGGTACTCGTGCGATTCGTCAATCATCTGGTATTCCTCGCACACCTCGTGCAGCATCTCGCCCACATCAACCGACGCGAGGCGCAGCGAGTTGCGTCCGGAGTCGCCGCGCGCGAGGAAGAGGAGCTGCTCCACCAGCTCGTGCATGTGATCCGACTCGGCCTTGAGGGCCTCGATCGACTCGTCGAGCACCTTCTCGTCGGTCTTGCCCCACCGGTCGAGCATGTTGACGTACCCCTGGATCACGGCGATGGGCGTGCGCAGCTCGTGGCTCGCATCCGAGACAAAGCGCATCTGCTGGAGCTTGGCCTCCTGCATGCGCCTCAGCAGGCCGTTGAGCGCAACCTCGATGCTCTGGAGGTCGCGATCGCCCGTGGTGACGGTGGGGGAGTCGACGCTCGCCCGTTCGATGGCCTGCTCGAGCGTCTCGATTTGCGCGGCGTCCATGAGCGGACGCGCGCCGATTTCCTCGGCGGTGAGCGCGAGCTCGTTGAGTGGCTGGAGCCGCCTGCGCACGCGCCTTGTGCTCATCGCGAGGGACAGCAGGTCGAACAGCTCCCATGCGCCGATGACGGCGGCAAACGGCATGGCCTGGCGGACGGTGGCGCCAAGCGGAATGCTGCGCTCCACATCGTCAACCAGGAAGTAGAAGCGGATGGTGTCGGGGTCCAGCCCCTCGCCGCGGATGCCGATGGGAATGACGGTCGCGTCGAGCGGCGCGATCTTGGCGCGGTTGGCATGCAGGACGAGTGCCAGGGCAAGCGCGATGAGCACGATGTCGAAGACGAGCCACGAGAGCAGCCTGCGCCACCAATAGCCCCAGGCGATCCCCCGCGCTATCGAGGGAACGCGCAGCCCCTCCCTAGGGTTCGCGGATGACATACCCAACACCGCGCACGGTCGTGATGAGCTTGACGTCGTATCGGTCGTCTATCTTGGAGCGCAGCTGGCGGATGTAGACGTCGACGATGTTGCTCTCGCCCACGAAGTCGTAATCGAGTGCCTCGCTCGCGAGCCGCTCACGGGTTTGGACGATCCCCGGGCTCTCCATGAGGGTCCGCAACACCTCGAACTCGCGATTGGTGAGCTCGATGGGCTCGCCGTTCACGCTCACCTCGTGGCGGTCGACGTCGAGCGAGACGGGGCCAAGCTGCAGGACCTCCGTCTGCAGGGTCGAGCCGTGCTCCTGCTCGGCCTTGCGCTTGAGCGCCACGCGGATGCGCGCGAGCAGCTCCTCGATGGCGAAGGGCTTGGTTATGTAGTCGTCGGCACCGGCATCGAGGCCGGCAACCTTGTCCATGACGGCATCGCGGGCCGTGAGCATGATCACGGGCACGTCGGATTCGCGGCGGATCCTCCTGAGCACCTCCATGCCATTGAGATGGGGGAGGAGCACGTCGAGCAGGATGAGGTCGTACGGAGACGAGAGGGCGGCATCGACGCCTGCCCTCCCGTCCTCTACCTTGTCGACTTCATATCCCTCATGGGCGAGCTCGAGCTCGATGAAGCGGGCAATCTTCGCCTCGTCCTCCACTATGAGGATCCTCGCCATGGCTACTCGTCCTTCTTGAAGCTGTCCTTGAGGGTGGTCGCGCCCTCCGAGGCCGCGTCCATCATGTCGTTGAGATTGACGGTGACCTTGTCCACGCCCTCGAAGCGATAGTGGCACTCGAGGAAGAGGCCGACGATGAGCAGCGGGAGCGTCACCCACCAAACCAGGATGCCAATCACGAGCACCAGCACGGGCAGGGCGACGATGCGCTCGCCGCGACGCTCGACCACGAAGGTGGTGTCGAGGCCCTTGCGGCACAGGCGCTCGATAACGGAGAGCAGGCGCTCGACGAGCGTGCCGATCTTGGTCTTCTTGCTTGCGCGCTCGTAGCTCTCCTGCGCGGCAACCATCTCTGCCGAGATGGGGGAGCCCGCCTCCGCAGCCGTGGTATGGCGAGCCGCGGTGGTCTCCACCTTGCCGAGCCGCTCGAGCCAGACGATCGCGTCGAGCACGTCATCGTTGTTGGCGGCAAGCGCTGCCTGGGCGTCATCGTAGGAGACGCCGGTCTTCTCGCGAATGAGCTCGACCTTCTCCAGCCGGTCCATCATGGTCCCTTCTCGTGCGGAGGCCCTGTGCCCCCGGTGACAAGAATGGTGGCAGCACAAGATTAACCCTTGCTGAGGCGAAGATGAAAGCTGGATGAGGGTTGGCCGGGCAGGCGAGGCCCGGGTTGGCCGGGCAGGCGAGGCCCGCGCCCGCTAGCCGAGCAGCATGCGGTCGCTCGCGAGCTCGTTGCCCGCCGCCTCCTCGAACTTCGCCATGAGGTCGGCGCGGTGCAGGTTCGCCTTCTCCTCGCCGGAGACGTCGTAGATCACCTTGCCGTCGGCCATCATGATGAGGCGGTTGCCCGTGCGGATGGCGTCGTGCATGTTGTGCGTCACCATCAGCGTCGTGAGCCCCGCGCGCTCCACGATCTTCTGCGTGAGGTCGAGCACCAGGGCCGCGGTCTTGGGGTCGAGCGCCGCCGTGTGCTCGTCGAGCAGGAGCAGCTCCGGCTCCTTGAGCGTGGCCATGAGCAGCGTGAGCGCCTGGCGCTGGCCGCCCGAGAGCAGGCCCACCTTGTCGGACAGACGATCCTCCAGGCCGAGGCCCAGCGTGGCGAGCTTCTCGCGAAACTCGGCGCGCTCCTCGCGCGTGATGTTCCAGGCGAGGCCGCGGCTCTGCCCGCGACGGGCGGCGAGCGCAAGGTTCTCCTCGATCTGCATGTCGGCGGCGGTGCCCATCATCGGGTCCTGGAAGACGCGACCCAGGTGCTTCGCGCGCGCATGCTCGGAGAGGCGCGAGATGTCCTCGCCGCCCAGCTCGATGGTGCCCGAATCCGGCGGGAAGACGCCGGCGATCACGTTCAGCATCGTCGACTTGCCCGCGCCGTTGCCGCCGATGACGGTGACGAAGTCGCCCTTGGCCAGGTGCAGGTCGACGCCGCGCAGCGCCGGCTTCTCGTTGACGGTGCCGATGTTGAAGGTCTTGCGCACACCCGTGAGCGTCAGCATCAGGCCTCGCCTCCCTTCGCGTACATGCGGCGTTGCTGCGTACGCTCGATTGCCACCGGAACGGCCAGGGCGAGCGCCACGATGATGGCCGAGAAGAGCTTCATGTCGTTTGCGTCGAGGCCCATCTGCAGCACGATGGCGCGGATGAGGAAGTAGACCGCCGAGCCGACGACCGCGCTGGTGAGGCGGCTGCCGAACGAGGTGAGCTTGCCGGGGGCGAGCCTTCCCAGCACCTCGCCGATCACGATGGCGGCCAGGCCGATGATGATGGCGCCGGTGCCCATGCCGATGTCGGCGTACTTCTGGCTCTGGCAGATGAGCGCGCCGGCCAGGCCGATGAGGCCGTTGGAGAGCATGAGGGCGATCATCTTGGTGGTGCCCGTGTTGATGCCCAGCGCGCGCACCATGTTCTCGTTGTTGCCCGTGGCGCGCAGCGCGGCGCCGATCTCGGTGCCGAAGAACCAGTAGAGCCCGCCGATGCAGGCGGCGGCGAAGAGCAGGCCAATCACCATCGTGGCGACGGGCTGCGACATGCCGGTGAGCTTGGCCACCTGCGTGAAGACGGTGTCCACCTGCAGGAGCGGCGTGTTCGACTTGCCCATGATGCGCAGGTTGATCGACCAGAGGCCGATCTGGGTGAGGATGCCGGCGAGGATGGCCGGGATGTCGAAGACGGTGTGCAGGATGCCCGTCACCGCGCCCGCCGCTACGCCTACGGCAGCTCCCACCAGAAGCGCCAGCCAGGGGTTGAGTCCCAGGCCCACCACCATCACCGCGCAGGTGCAGCCGCCCAGGGCGAAGCTGCCGTCGATGGTGAGGTCGGCGATGTCGAGCAGTCGATAGGTGATGTAGACGCCCAGAACCATGATGCCCCAGAGGATTCCCTGGGAGATGGCGCCTTGCAGGGCTAGCAGCATGTCGTGTGACTTCCCTTCCAGATGGCGCGCACCCCGGACACTGGCCGCGCCGGGGTGCGCTGTCTTGCTTGGTGTGTGCCGGATGCGTTAGTCCAGCACGGAGAGGTCGATGCCGAGCGCGGCGGCCGTCTCGTCGTTCTTGGCGAGCTCGCACTCCTCGGTGGCGAGGTGCTCGATGGGCATGGACGCGGGGTCCTCGCCGTCGACGAGGATGCGCACGGCCATCTTGCCCGCGCGGTAACCCAGCTCGTAGTAGTCGATGCCGTAGGTCACCAGGCCGCCGCTCTCCACCATGCCGGACTCGCCGCAGATGGTGGGCAGGCCGTTCTCGTTCGCCACCATGGCGACCGTGGCCATGCCCGCGGCGATGGTGTTGTCGGTGGGGCAGTAGATGGCGTCGACCTTGCCGATCATCGACTCGACGACCTGCTGGATCTCGTTGGAGCTGGAGACGGAGTAGCGCTCGGCCGTGATGCCGGCCGCTGCGCAGGCCTCCTCGGCCATCTGCACCTGGATCTCGGAGTTCGACTCGGCGGAGCAGAAGAGCACGCCCACCGTCTTCGCATCGGGGAGCAGCTTCTGGAGCAGCTCGATCTGGGCCTCGACCGGCGTGAGGTCGGAGGTGCCGGTGATGTTGCCGCCGGGGGCATCGTTGGAGGCCACCAGGCCCGACTCGGCGAAGTCGGTGATGGCGGTGCCCACGATGGGGATCTCGGTGGTGGCGCCGGCGATGGCCTCGGCCGCCGGGGTGGCGATGGCGAGGATGAGGTCGTCCTTGTCGTTCACCAGCTTGGACGCGATGGTCTGGCAGGCCGACTGGTCGCCCTGGGCGTTCTGCTGGTCGATGGTGTAGCTGATGCCCGCCTCGTCGAGCGCGGCGACGAAGCCCTTGTTGGAGGCGTCGAGCGCGGGGTGCTCGACGAGCTGGATGACGCCGATCTTGTAGCCGTCGCCGGAGCCCTCGCCCGAGCCGGAGTTGCCGGAGCCGGAGTTTCCGCAGGCAGCGAGGCCCATGCCAAGAGCCATGGCAATGGCACCGCGACGCGTCACATTCTTCATGGTCGTTCCCTTCTCAGCGCATGCGTCCCATATCGGGTTTTCCGCATATCTTCAGTAATGACATTCAATAGCTTGCATTTCGAAAACGGGCGCTCACGCAGGGCGTTTTTGCTCAATCGAAACACGAGGGCGCATGCGCTGAAACACGCACCCGCAAACATCCCGATACGGCATAATGAACGCGTTCCCCAGCTACGGCGATTGGATGCCCATGGCCTTCGAGCTTCCCGCATACCGTGAGCCCGACTTCTCCGACCCGCTGCTCTTGCAGGCGCCCGACGTGCGCTGGGCCCGCGCGGATGCGCCGGGAGTGGCGCCGCGCGGCTTCCACAGCACCTCGATGCACCCCGAGTACCTCAAGATCGACGGCGCCTGGCAGCTCGTGCGCGACATGGCCATGGACGACGTCATCCGCCGTCGGCCGGACGGCCGCATCGACGTGGTACCCGAGCGCGTGCTTCGCGCAGACGACGAGGTGGCGCTGGGCCGTGCCGAGGACGGGTCGGAGGGCGTGCTCGTCTGGCCGCATGGCTTCGATGCGGGGGAGGAGAGGAGCGCGGACGCCTTCGCCTTCCGCAGCGCCCGCAGCCGCGAGACCTCCTACGCGCGCGACTACGACCGCCTCATGGAGCTGCTCGCCTACGAGCGCGAGCATGGCAACGTGCTCTGGGTGATGGGGCCCGCCTTCTCCTTCGACGCCGACGCGCGTGCCGCGATGCAGCGCCTCGTCGAGGGCGGCTACGTCCATGGCGTGCTGGCGGGCAACGCCCTTGCCACGCACGACCTCGAGGGCGCGCTCCTGCACACGGCGCTCGGCCAGGATATCTACACCCAGCAGTCGGTGGAGCTCGGGCACTACAACCATCTCGACGTCATCAACGAGGTGCGCCGCTCGGGCTCGATTCCGCAGTTCATCGACGACCACGACATCACGGACGGCATCATGTACGCGCTGGTGAGGAAGGGCGTGCCCTTCTCGCTGGCCGGCTCCATCCGCGACGATGGCCCGCTGCCGGAGGTCGAGGCGGACGTGTATGCGGCTCAGGGCCAGATGTACGAGCTCATATGCAAGGCGACCACCATCGTGTGCATGGCGACGATGCTGCACACCATCGCCACGGGCAATCTGGCCGGCTCGTATTGCGTGACAGACGACGGCACGGTGCGGCCGAAGTACTTCTATGCGGTGGACGCCAATGAGTTCCCGCTCAACAAGCTGCACGACCGCGGGAGCCTCGCGGCAACCACCATCGTCGCCAACGCCTGCGACTTCATCCACCTCATCGCCCGCGGCCTCGGCGCGTAGGATCCCCGCACCTGACAGATGACCGGGCAACTCGTCAGGTGCGGTACTTGCGTCTACAGGCGCGAAGCGACGGCGTCGATGAAGGCCTCGGTCGAGAGCTTCTCCGGGTTCTTCAGCGAGGTGATGGCGGCGAGGTCGCCCGTCATCTGACCTGACTCGATGGTGTCGATGGTGGCGCGCTCCAGCCGCTTCGCGAAGTCGACCAGCTCGGGCGTGCCGTCGAGCTCGCCGCGCTTGGCCAGCGCCCCCGTCCAGGCAAAGATCGTCGCCACCGAGTTGGTGGAGGTCTCCTTGCCCTCGAGATGCTTGTAGTAGTGGCGTTGCACGGTGCCGTGCGCGGCCTCGAACTCGTAGGCGCCGCTCGGGCTCACGAGCACGCTCGTCATCATGGCGAGGCTGCCGAAGGCCGTGGACACCATGTCGCTCATCACGTCGCCGTCGTAGTTCTTGCAGGCCCAGATGAAGCCGCCCTCGCTGCGGATGACGCGCGCGACGACGTCGTCGATGAGGGTGTAGAAGTACTCGAGCCCCGCCTCGGCGAAGCGCTCCTTGTACTCGGCGTCGAAGATCTCCTGGAAGACGTCCTTGAAGCGGTGGTCGTAGGTCTTGGAGATGGTGTCCTTGGCGCCAAACCACACGTCCTGCTTGGTGCCGAGGGCGTAGTTGAAGCAGCTGCGAGCGAAGCCCTCGATGGAGGCGTCGAGGTTGTGGACGCCCTGGGCGACGCCGTCGCCGGCGAACTCGTGGACGAGCGTGCGCTCCTCGGAGCCGTCGGGCGCGGTGCGGACGAGCTCGACCTTCGAGCCGGCGGGCACGCGCATCTCGACGTTGCGGTACACGTCGCCATAGGCGTGGCGGGCCAGCGTGATGGGCTTCGTCCACGTGCGCACGTAGGGCTCGATGCCCTTCACCAGGATGGGCGTGCGGAACACGGTGCCGTCGAGGATGGTGCGGATGGTGCCGTTGGGGCTCTTCCACATCTCGGAGAGCTTGTACTCGTCGACGCGCGCGGCATTCGGGGTGATGGTGGCGCACTTCACGGCCACGCCCAGGCGCAGGCAGGCCTCGGCCGACTCCGCCGTGACGGCATCCTTGGTGGCCTCGCGGTTCTCGAGCCCGAGGTCAAAGTACTCGGTCTTGAGGTCGACGAAGGGGCAGATGAGCCTCTCCTTGATGAGCCGCCAGATGATGCGGGTCATCTCGTCGCCGTCCATCTCCACCAGGGGCGTTGCCATCTCGATCTTGGCCATGGGTCTCCTCCCGCCGCATTTTCCGCCCCATTGTATCGGACGTCCGCCGCGTGACACTTGGGGACAGTCCCCTTCTGTCACGTTTTGTGACACTTGGGGACAGTCCCCCCTGTCATGCGTGTTGCTTGAGGCTGAAAACTGCTCTGGAACCGCACGGATGGCTACAAAACGAAGTATTGCGGTTAAGTTTTGGGATTCGCTGGGTAGTGCGCTGCAAATCAGCAGGTCGTAGATGGCTGCTACTCGACGAGTCGCTGAATTCAGCCGCAATACTTCGTTTTGTAGCCAACCCTCCCCGCAAAAGACAATTGAACCTGTCCCTCTTGTCATGACAAGAGGGACTGTCCCCGTTGTCATGACAAGAGGGACAGGTGTTGCGTTCGCCCTCGCGCGGGGGAGGGCGAGGCGCTAAGGTAGAGGTGCAACAACGAGGCAAGGAGACGACATGCCAAGCTACGAGCTCTACTACTATCCCAGCTGCCCCTTCTGCCAGCGCGTCCTGCGCTTCATGGACGCCAGGGGCATCGCCGACAAGATCGTCCTCAAGAACATCCACGCAGATGACGAGGCCGACGCCACGTTGGTGCGCGTCGGCGGCAAGCACCAGGTGCCCTGCCTGTTCGTGGACGGGGAGCCCATGTACGAGAGCGCCGACATCATCGACTACCTCGAGCGTGCCTTCGCCTAGCCGGCGCAGGCCCATAGTGAGATAGCTCGCCCCTGTGCCACTTTTTCAGGGGATGTTAACGGCGTGAAAGACGCTTGGCCGCCGGCCCTTCGGCACGTGGGTCAACGTAGTATGGTGGACAGGGGCAAGCGAGGGCGAAGGAGCCTGCATGGGCGCATTCTTTGGCGCGGCATCTCATCGTGCCGTCGTGATGGACGTGTTCTTTGGCGTCGACTACCACTCACATCTCGGCACGCGCCGCGCGGGCATGGTGTTCATCGACCCCGAGGGCGGCTTCAAGAAGGAGATCCACTCCATCGAGAACACGCCGTTCCGCACGCGCTTCGAGCACGACCTGCCCGAGTTCCGCGGCAATTCGGGCATCGGCTGCATCTCCGACTCGGATCCCCAGCCGCTGCTCGTGCGCTCGCACCTGGGCGTGTTCGCCATCACTACGGTGGGCTGCATCAACAATTACAACGCGCTCATCGACGCCTTCAGCCATGTGGGGCATCAGTTCATGGCGCAGAGCTCGGGCGAGGTGAACAACACCGAGCTCGTGGCAGCGCTCATCAACACCCAGAACAACCTCATCGACGGCATCCGCTATGCGCAGGAGCAGGTCGAGGGCTCGCTCACGCTGCTCATCATGCGCCAGGATGGCACGCTCATCGCCGCGCGCGACAGGATGGGCCGCCTGCCCGTCCTCATCGGGCGCGATGCGGACGGCTGCTGCGTCACCTTCGAGAGCTTCGCCTACGGCAAGCTGGGCTACGAGGACGCCTACGAGCTGGGGCCGGGCGAGATCTGCCTCATCACGGCCAACGGCTACGAGACGCTCGTTCCCGCGGGCGACAAGATGCGCATCTGCGCGTTCCTGTGGGTGTACTACGGCTACCCCAATTCAAACTACGAGGGCGTGAACGTCGAGGTGATGCGCTATCGCAATGGCGCGCGCATGGCGGCCGACGAGCGCAAGCGCGGCGTGCTTCCCGAGGTGGACTACGTGGCGGGCGTGCCGGATTCGGGCATCCCCCATGCGGTGGGCTATGCCACCGAGAGCGGCGCGCACTTTGCCCGCCCGTTCGTGAAGTACACGCCCACCTGGCCGCGCTCCTTCATGCCGGCAAACGAGGCCGTGCGCAAGCGCGTGGCCAAGATGAAGCAGATTCCCGTGCCCGAGCTCATCGAGGGCAAGAGGCTGCTGTTCGTGGACGACTCGATCGTGCGCGGCAACCAGCTCAAGGAGACGGTCGACTTCCTCTACGAGGCCGGTGCCGCGGAGGTCCACATGCGCAGCGCCTGCCCGCCCATCATGTACGGCTGCAAGTACCTCTCGTTCTCCCGCGGCCGCTCCGACTACGACCTCATCGCGCGTCGCGTGATTCGCGAGGCGGAGGGCGAGGAGGGCGAGGCCCACATCGACGAGTACGCCGACGCGCGCACCGAGCGCGGCCAGTGCCTGCTGCGCTCCATCTGCGAGGAGATGGGCTTCGACTCGCTCTCGTTCCAGTCGCTCGAGGGGATGCTCGACGCCATCGGCATCGACCCGGAAAAGGTGTGCACCTACTGCTGGAACGGCCGGGAGTAGGGCGATCCGGCTGAGGTGCCGGGTCGGGGGCGAAAACACCATACAGTAAAAAATACTTTCGTCTGGCGGGCAATGGGACACTGCATCTCGCCGACGGCAAGCGCCGTGCCGTCAAGGAGACCTGCAGTGATAAGTAGACTGTGGGGTGGAGATTGGAGGCCACATGGCACACGAAAGGTTCCAGCCCATCATCGACGCATTCATATTCGACCCCAGCGTACCAAGGCGCATCGCGCGGGCGGAGGAGCGGTTCGCCGAGTACATCGACAGGCGCCATGCTCACATCCAGCTCGAGAGGGACTCTAAGGGAGATCCCGAGCTCGCGATCTCGGTGAAGGCGGCAGACGACGCGAGGACGCGCGCCCACAACGCCGCCATCTCCGCCTCCCTCGACATCAACGAGCTGTGCGAGCTCATCGGCATCGACCCCATCGCCCCGGCGGCTCCCGAAGGTGTCGACCCCTATGGACAGGATCATCGCAAGAAGGTCGCCCGCTTTGCGGCTGAGATCGTCGGGGTGTCGGATGAGGAGATGAAGTTCCTCGGTCTGGCCAAAATCAAGCTCGACTAGGCGGGGGACATGCCATGGCATGGAACTATGGCGATCAGGCCAACTGGCACCAAAACCAGGCGGGAAGCGCGCGGTCGTGGGCTGAGCACGACGCCCATATGCGCGCGGCAGAAGGAGCCCGCTTCGACGCTGATGCGCAGCGCCGCCGCGAGCAGGCGGAACGTCAGCGGGAGGAGGCCGAGCGCCAGCGGGCGTGGCAGCAGCGGCAGCAGGATACATGGGACAGCTATCAGAGCCAGTCCAGCTCCGCCTCGAGCGGCAGCTCATACGGCTCCTACGGCGACATGCCCTCCTATGATGCGGAGAACCCGCTTGGCTACATACTGGCAGCCGGTCTGAGCAGCGGCGGACTCGGGGGATGCGGCATGGCCATCCTCAAGGTCGTCGCAGTCCTCTGGGCGCTCCTGTTCTTCGTCTCCCTCTCTTCGGGCCACCCGGAGCAGGTCGGCACGCTGGATTGGGTCATCGTGCCAGCGCTCATCTACTTCGCCTTCCTCCGCGATAGGTAGCGGCTGGGGAAGGGCGGGCTCATGCGGCGTTGGCGGGAGAGAAATAGGGCCTGCCGCACGAGCTCCGCTGCTGGTCGACGATTTCGGGAGGGACGGCAAGGTGGCTGACATTGGACTCAACCCAGGCCAAGAAGAGGCCTTCGATCTGCTGTGCTCTGGCGCAGACGTCATGCTTAGCGGCAACGCTGGTACGGGAAAGAGCTTCGTAATAAGGGAGTTCATCAATCATCATCGAGAAACCCATAACAGGCTTCCGCATATTTGGGAGTCCTGGAGCCTCACTACGGGGTCCTCAGCATGAAGCCGAGGACCCGCCCTCCTGGGTTCAGGGACGCTTGGGCGAGCGGTTCTTGATGAGCGTACTCTCCCAGAGTGGAGTTCTTGAAAGATGTACGTCCTTCTGGTCGCTCAAACACAAGGGTGGCTGGGACCTAGATTGTGCCCTGCTCTTCGACAACGTGCTCTATCTCGTGGATGTGAAATCGTGGAAAGCAGAAGGTGATCAAGGGAAGCAGCAGGACAGGCTGGACGACGCTCTGCGGGGATTGCGACAGACTGCTTCCAAGGTGGCGGAGGCGTTGGGCGACTGTGATGTACACATCGAGACCAGAATCGTCTTTGCGCCGACGCCAAGCCAGAGCCTGAATACCGAGCTGCCAGGCGGTGGCAAAAACGTGAGCCTGTATAGGGACTTTGCAAGTGAGCTGGCAAAGCTCGACTCCGACACCCCGAGCATCAACGTACGAGATTTCCAAGAAGCCGCTCTCCCATGAGACCCGGAAGCTGCGCGTGGCAAACTACCTCATCTTCTTCTGGGTGAGCGAGCGTGAGGAGCTGGTCACCATCGCCCATGCCCTCTATGCACGACGCGATCTCGACGATTATCTCGGATAATCGCCGATCGTTCGGCAATATAACCGAGATTGCCTGGTCGAAGCGGACGATCTCCTTATCCCAATGCGGAAAAGGAGCCGCCTTTATTTCACGTTGCGCTGAGGGTCAGGTAGCGAACGCCTTTCCTCTGGCTGGTCATCAGCTTGGCTTGCCTGCCTATGAGCTCGCATAGCTCATCAATCTCGCCATAGGTGCTGCCGTCTGTGGAGATGCGCATGTAGATGAACGGAGCATCCTTTGGTATCTCCTCCGCCGACCTGATCCAATTCACCGGCTGGATGTCGGGAAGCCGCTCTCTCATGAACAGCAGCGATGCGGGAGTGTATGCGCTGTCCGTCGAGAGCCTCACGGGCGCTGCGCCAAGTTTGTCAACAGCGAACCTGTCCTTCCGGATGTCGTTCTTGCAGGTGTCCAAGAGGGCGTTCCTGTCTTTCTCCGCCAGCTCGCCCTCGCTCTCGGGAAACGCGAAGCGCTTCCATCGTGGAGACGAGCTGCTGCCACTCGCATCTTCCTCATACTTGTACCTGTGGACGCTGCCGTCAATCTCGATCGCGGCGACAATCCTATTGTGCTCGTCGTACACCACGTAGTCGAACTCGACATAGCCGGGGCTTGTCCACAGGCATCTGATGTCCTTTCGTTCCGACAGCTTTCGCGTGCCCTGCTTGATCGAATCGAATTTGACGTGGTCGCTGAGGAACAGGCCATCAAGTCGCGACAAGACCTCCTCGATCGCTATCTCGAAGGCGTTCTCCATCCTGTTGACGATCTTTGAGTCTCGCTCGAAGCTGACGTCGAATATGGAAGGTGCGTCGACGGGCTCCGCCGCCATTCCCTTAGGCAGGATGTCTTCCGAGCAGATGAGCTGTACATGGGCGCCCTGCGCCTTGCGCAGCCTGCCGACAAGCGCCCCAAGCTGCTTCTTCGCGGGATCGCCTGCGTCATCCCAGGCAACGCGATCGTCATCGACCAAGACGATGGCATCTCGCAGCCGTCCAATCTCCTCGTCCGTCTTTTTTTCGAGATCCGCGACGTGCAGCACTTCTGCGCCCTTTCGAGCCGATTCGGGTAACCGCTCGAGAATGCGCCGTACGCGCTCGTTGTGGTAGCGTGCCCCCGTGCCGTCGTCATCCCAGCGCGTCTCGAGATAGCTGCCCTTGTAGGCGATTGCGCGAATGGATCCCTTCGCACGCGCTTGTGTGACTTCGGCAGGAGGCATCATCAGTTTTTTGAGATGAGCTCCCATGGCGCCCGGATGCTCTCGTACGCCTCGGCAAGCTCCTGGGCCTTGTGGTCCGTCAAGATGCTCACGTAGTCAAGAACCGTGCGATACAGCTCGTAATGCCAGTCGTCTTCCTTTTCCTTGATGGGACCGAGGGCGAGGGCCTTCCTGAGCTCCCCTGGAAGCAGCTGGTTATCCTTGCCCAATCTCACGTAGTCCTCAGCCGCATCGGCAAGCTCGTCGAGCAGGCGCGTGAGGTAGCGCTTTGCCAATTCGTCTTGATGCTTCACCTCAGAGCTCTCGTGGGCATAGGTCTTGGCGTATTGCTTGAGCAGCTTGGCAGTGGCTGCCCCATTCGAAGGGTGATTATCGCTGTTGCAGAAGAGCAGCTCTCCCGTAAAGGTGCCCTTCATAATATCCGGAAGTTTATCCAGGAACTGGTAGGCGGCAACATAGACAAGAGCCTCTCTCACGTGCCTCATCCACCAGTGGACGGCGAAGTCCTCGTCCTTATTGGTCTTAAGCAGCTCGCGAAGGCAATCGAAGTGTATCATGGCGCACCAGTAGTCCTCGAAATCCGTAATATGTGCCTCTTTAGCCCGCTTGCCGTACTCCTCAATCTCCTCTTTGCCGATCAGTCCCTTGCTGAAGGAGTCCTCGAAATCCGCCGTCGCGTATGCGATATCGTCCGCCGCCTCGAGAATGAACGCTATCGGATGCCGCGGAATGCCCGCCTTCGTCTTCTTTAGCTCATCTAGGTTCATGGGTTTCATCATGTCTTTCATGAGATCTTCAAAGGCTGTTGCTTCGCTCAGGTAGTATCCGGGCTTGTGATTCCAAATGGACTCGTCTTCTTTGTTCTCGGCAGCGCACCTCGTATATTTCGCGAGCGCGCCGATGACCGACTTCGAGACTGTGATATCGGCCATGTCGCCAAAGGCGGTCTTGCGCAGAAGGATTCTGATTGCCTGCGCATTGCCCTCGAAGTTAATCAGATCTTTTATCTTAGCTTTTCTATGTTCTTCGTCGATACCCTCCATCCCTCTCAGGCCCTGCTTCAGGCGCTGCCCCATCCAGCCTTTGATCACCTGCTCGCCCATGTGGCCGAAGGGGGGATTTCCCATATCGTGGAGGAGGCCTGCGGTCTTGGCGACAATCGCGATATCCTCAGCGTTCTCCACAAACTCATTGCCAATCGCGATATCCTCACCTTTCTCCTTAAACGTCTCCTCATATTTCTCTTTTTTCTGTTCGTCCGTCATCAGGACCACCGCTGCGCGCACGATGTGCTCTGCGATCTCGGACACCTCGAGCGAGTGCGTGAGCCTGGTGCGCACGAAATCCGATGGATCCAAGGCGAACACCTGCGTCTTGTCCTGCATCGCGCGCACGGGCGAGGAGGCGACGAGTCGCTGATAACTTGCCCTAAGCTTATCGGGAGCAGTCAGTACAATCTTACGTAGATTTTTCTCATACTCGTCCATTACTTTCTTAGTTGAATCCGGAGTTGAATGGCCCGCTTGCACCGCATCGTCGGGGTCCAAACCTTCCATTTCCGGAGTTGAATGGCCCGCTTGCACCGCATCGTCGGAGCCCAGCAGGTTCCCCCACTCCATCCTCCGCTTCTTCAGCGTTTTGCCCATAGCCAGCTCCCATCTCTAAGCTTTCGTGCTTGCTATCAATTATCGCGAAGCCGCGCGGCAAGGACCTCTCTGAGCGCCTCTGCCGCAGCGTCTGTGTACTCGATCTGCTCGAAGACCTCGCCTCCGTCTCTCGTCTTCTGCACGAGGCGCATCCCGATGCCTGCGCCCTTGTCCGTGATGTCCCAATCTCCCGGGCGCCCCACGAGGTAGCCGAGCTCGTTCAGCATCTTGTTCACCTCAGCAGCCCTCAGACCCTCGAACAACGGATCATCGGCCTTCCACTGCCTGATGTGCTGCGTGAGGCTCGCTGCCGGGGCATCTTCGACCGTGTGCTCGGGGCAATGCTTTGCCAAGAGTCCGATCACGCTGCCTTCCTCAGCCTTCTGCAGTACCTCGGGATTTGCAAAGAGCACGAAGGCATCCTTAGCTCGCGACACGGCGACATTCATCAAGTTGGGCTGATCCTCGACAAAACCGGTCTTGTCTATCGACCCGAGCACAAGGGAGAAGAGGATGACGTTGCACTCGCCGCCCTGCAGGGCGTGAACGGTATCGCAGACAATGTCCTCGCTGAGCTGCCTCTCCCCGAGGCCCTTCTTGATGAGCTCTGCCTGCGCCTTGTAGGGCGTCACTATGCCGAGAAGCCCAGCCCTATCCTCGTCCTTCCTCCCATAGTGCTCGCATAGTCCGTCGAAATGCTCGTCGATCCAGTCCAGCACGGCCTTCGCCTCGTTGCAATTGGCCCTGCTGCCCAAGCTGCGGGACGACGCGCCGTCCACGGGGATTCGCGACATCGGTGGCAGGGACAGGGTCGATGCAGGGCTTCCCTCCTCGTCAATTCTCGACGGTATCAGCTTGCCCTCGTAGGCGAGCTCGTTGCAAAAGGAGATTATCGGAGCCTTGCACCTGAAGTGCTCCCTGAGCAGAACATGTCTGTTCCCAGCTGCCATCTGGGCGGCGACCATGCATGACGAGGGCTTTGAGGCCGCTCTGCCGGACGTGCGCAGCTCCTCGAACCGCTCGCTGGTGCACTCTGGCGAAAGCCCCCGGTAGCGGCGCAGATCCTCCTCGGGCTCTCGTCCCCACACGGGCTCGAGCTGCTCGCCGTCGCCCACAACCACTGCCCGCTTTGCAAGCGCGAGCGCCGGGGCGACGATGGGGCTGTCCACTTGTCCCGCCTCGTCGATGATGAGCAGGTCGATGGGAGGTGTTTCGGGGTACGTGATGCCGTCCTTATACACCTGGAATTCCCGTGCGAGCAGGTAGGGGGTCATGACCTGCACGGGAGTCAGGCAGGCCAGCTGGCGATGGAAGCTGCGCTCGTTCTCCTGGAACGTGTTTCCGCGCCACTCCCTGGGCAGGCGCCGCCCCAAACCGCTGTCCTTGCTGCCCTCGAGCCAAAGCGCCTCGTAGTAGTGAATCGCAAGCCAAAACTCGACCGGGCAGACAGTGGTCTCCAGGGCTTTGCCAAGCCCCGCGAGATCGGTGCAGATGTCATCGGGAAGGCTGATTGCGAGGTCTGACCCGTTCAGCTCCTTGATGAGTCCTTCGGCCTTCCCCTCATGCCCTCCGGCGACGGCATCAATCAGGTCGCACCGCAGCCTGTCGATCCGTGCCAGGCAGGCTCTTATCGCGCCGGGCCTCTCGAGGCCATTCACCGCCTTCTCCCCAAAGAACTCCTTGGCCTTGGCCAGGCTGTCCGCATTGCTCATCTCGTCATAGAAGCTGGGGTAGCTTGCATCAACGTTGCCCTTGTCTGCGGGCAGACGAAAGCGGTCCGTCAGATAGCCCTTCTCCCGTGCGGCTTTCCGCTTCTTCTCTGAGGGCACATAGACGCTCAAGCTCCTGAGAGGGGCTCTGGCATCGTCTGGATCGGGAAGCCAGCGTTCGAATAGCCCGCCGGCCTTATCTGCCTGGCCTGCTGTCGCGAACTCATCCGTGACATTCGTGATGGTGCGGTTGTTGGTCGATGTGGCGACGATTACGGGCGGTAACTCACCATCCAGGGCACACCTGACGAGCTCGTTGGCGACGACGCTCTTTAGAAGCGTCGTCTTGCCCGTGCCGGGAGGGCCGCTCACAGCAACGATGCTGCCTGGTCCTGCGGCAGAGGCCTCGACCACCGCCTGGCGCTGGGACGCGCATAGGGGGTACTTCGTATCCGGGGCGGCGCGGCATAGCTTCATCTGCTCCGCTGCCGACAGTGTGGCCGCGCTGCCGGGCCGACCGTCCTCCAGCTCGCCGATGAAGCGCCTGTAGGCGTTACTTTGGGGGTGGCCGGCTGTGATCCACTTATACAGGTCGATGATTGATCGCGTCGCATTGACGGATTTGTCCTCGAGGACGTAGGCGACATCTCCCCTTGCGCGCGCATGCTCTATCGGCAGATTGTCCGCGTGCCCAGCAACGCTCTCGTAGAGGCTAAAGCAGAAATCGAGGTACGTGTTCCAGGCCGTCTCCCATTCTTGCTGGTCGTTTGCGTCTTTGAACTGGTCAAGGAAGGCTTTCTGCCACTCGTCGATAAAGCTGCGATAGGCGCCATATGTGCCGATGTAGGGGCCATCTGCCAAATCCTCGCCGTCCTCTGCGAGAAAATCCCGCGGGATGACAGGCGTGAACGTCCAATCCCACGGCACGATGAGGCGCCCGCCCGAGAGCATTTGCACCGGCACGATCAGCAGCGCGTCCGCAGGGGCTTCGTCCTTCTTCACATAGGAGAGAACCAGCGCGAGGTTCACCAGATCCGTGTGGGTATCAGCCCCCTCATCCTCCTCATCGTGCTTCTGGCAGGGCTTCAGTTCTTTGGCGAGGCCGTCGGGCAGCTTCCTGTCGAGAATCGCGTCCATGTCAACGGCATAGTAGGGCGTGCCTGACGGGGGCCTGCTCCCCGCCTCTGCACGCACGTAGCCCGCCTCCGAAAGGTCGAGCCTCGTCATGAACGCAGATCGCACTGCGTCGAGGTAGTATTCGCTGACTCCCATGCCATCTCCTAATGGATTCCGCCGTGCTTGCCGACGATATCCTCTATCTCCCTCTGCCTGAGGGCCGTATTCGTCATCAGTGCTTTCGCGATGGCGTCAACTAGCTCGGCGTTCCTGGAGACGATCACCCGCGCCTCGTCCAGGGCCCATCGCAGGCGGGCCTCTATCTCCTCCTGGACCGCTTCCGGTAGCTCGTGCAGGGGGCAGGCCCTTGGATAGCTAGTGAGTGTTTCCTCCATCCCGAGGCGCGTTGCCATTTCGCGCGCGTACAGCGTCGCCTGCTCGAGGTCGCCTTCCACGCCGCCGAAACTCTCGTTGTAGAACTGCAGCTCGGCGGCCATTCCGCCGTACATGCCGACCAACCTCTTGCGATAGAAGGAGAGGCTTGGCATCGCGTCCGAATAGATGAGCCTGGTGAAGCCGTTCGCGCCCGCACCCCTCGGGTCGATGGTAACTTCTTGCACGCACCCCAGCCCAAATTGCGCGAGGTCGCAGACGACATGCCCCGCTTCGTGCCGTGCGGTCTTGAGCTTGCCCTCCTCTGTCCCGCTGACGTGCCGGACTCGCATCATCTCGCAAACCCTCTCCCGGGAGGGGATGTCTTCGGGCTCCAGATTGCCCGCAAGCTCCCCGGTTCTCAGCGTATGGGTGAAGATGATCTCCTGGGCAACGCGCCTCGCAAAGCGGCCGCCTCCGAGCTGCGGCATGCCGTCAAAATAGGAAAACAGCTTGACGAGTTCGCTGGCGACAAGCCCCATGTCCTCGATGATGAGCTCCGACTCGTCTAGCTCGTCCAGTGCTATTGCCGCATGCAGGTCTGCATCGCAAGGTGGTAGGGCGAACGACCACCCCAGGCGGGAGGCGAGATCGGGGTTGGCCTCCAGGATGTAGTCCGCAGCCGAAGATGCTGCCACGAGGATGATCGTGAGCTCTCCGGGCCAGGAGTCCATCACCTCGACCAAGGCAGACACCGCCTCGTCGCCTAGGCTCCGGGTCTGCTCGCTCGCGAGTGCAAAGGCGTTCTCGATGATCAGCACACCTCGGTGGAGCTCTTCTGCCTTTTTCAGGACATTGCGCCTCGTCTGCCCGACGCGCGTGCCAAACAAATCGATTGCATCAACCGATGCAACTGTCTCGGCTACGCCGCATTCAATCAGGATCTTGGCCAGAATTCTCGCAAACCGCGTCTTGCCGGTACCTGGATTTCCGAAGACGATAGCGTTGTGATTTGCTGGCGGCATCTTTCTGCCTGCGTTGCTGGCACGTTTGAACTGCTTCGCATACGAGAAGTAATCGCCTAGATTCCGGCGCATTCTCCCATTGAGTAGGAGGCCGCACTCCCGCAGGGCGCGCCCGAGGGAGCGGCCGTCATCGGGAAGTCCAAGCTTGCCCTGCTCGTTGCACCTGTCGGCGAGCAGGTGCGCCAGTTCCTTCCCCTGCGCGGGCAGCCTGTCGTAGTTGAACTCGACATAATCGACGAACTTTGGCCGGAGCTCGTCTTCGCCCTGCTGCATGCGAACCTCCTGCTTTTCGTGAAGAACCGGATCCAGGGCATCGACGAAATCCAAGAAGAGCGCCTCTGCGTGCGTGGGCCTGATGCGGATGACGAATTGCTGGTACTCGTCGTCGAGGATGTCGCGCATCAGGGAGTCGACCTCCTCGGGGGATCCTATGACAAGGGCCTTGGCGTTGAGAGCCCCTCCCTGTCGAATGGCCTGGAGCGTGGCTTTGATTGCGGCTGCGCACCCGTCATCTGGAGACTGGAGGAACTCGCCAATTCCCCCGATGATGAGCAGCTCGGGTGCCGCGTAATCAGCGCACGTCCCTGCCAGCTCCCCAAGCGTCAGCTGCCTTGAGGTTCGATAGCTCGTGCTTGCGGCGAGTGTGCAGCGGACATTCTCGACGAAGCGCTGCCCTGATTCCTCGTCCAAGAGCCTGGCAATCAGGAGGTTGCATCCGCTCCAAGGATCTGTGAAATCGTAGAGCGCGTTCAGGTCGGGCGTGCCCGCGTCCATCGAGTCGGCCAGACGCTCCCGGTCGTAGAGGCTTTGGTAGAACTCTGTGATGTCCCAGCCGCGCTCTTCGAAATACTCGTCGACAGTCTTCTCCGTCATGGCGCTTCCTCCGCTTGACCCCGCCATCAAACCGCCCTTATGCCCTGCCGCAGTGCCACCTAAAATTGCAGCGCTTGCACTCGCCCGAATCCTCCGCGCGGGCATCCAGATTGCGCTCCTCGATCCGGCGCACGACCCCGTCGAATTCCTCGAGCATGGCGCGCACGTCCTGTGCGTCTACCTCGAAGCTTCTGAGTGGGTCTTCCTCCCTGGAGGCTCCCGTGAAGAACAGCTTTGCCTCGCTTGCCGGGGGCAGGTCGACATCTGTCCTCCGATCGAGCAGGCTCTTGTAGACGAGGAGCTGCTCGCGATAATGGCTCATGGTTGGGGAGTCGTCACGGGGGATGCGCCCGGTCTTGAAGTCGACGATGGTTGTTCTCCCATCATCCCCGCTCACGAGATCGATCTGGCCCTTGAGGATGTAGCCTCCTCGCTCGCTGCCCGGAAGCTGGCGCACGTCACTCAGGGAGAGCTCGGTGAATCGCACGTTCTGCCAGATGTCACGGTATCCGACGATGTAGCGCATCGTCTGCCGGTACGCTTCGTCGACCCTTGCCTTGAGGCGCGAGCCCGTCGCGGACTCTAGCTCGGCGGCGTTGGCGCATACCAGGCTGTACACGTCGTCTTTTGGTACGAACCTCTCGCCCGTGCGCAGCACGCGCCGGTGGATGTCCTCGACTGTATGGTGTACGAGCGTTCCGAAGAGCAGCGATTGCCTCGTGGTCTCCGAGAAGCCGAGCAGATGGTTCAGGCGGTACTTGCGAGGGCAGCGTCGGTAGGCTGCGACATCTGAGGTGAAGGCATAGCTACGCATGTCTCGCGAGGGCTTGAGCGGGCGCAGGTGGAGGCTGCTCAGGTCGAGCGACTCTGTGGAGGGAAGCTCCTCGTAGAGCCCTCCGAAGCAGCTGCTCATCGGCTTCTTGCCCGAGGTAGTGAGAACAAGCAGGTCGGCGGCGCGCGAGAATGCGGTGTAGTACACGCGCCAGTAGTCGAATGTCGCGGTGTGCTCCGCCGGCTCCGCGCCCGCCCTCCGATGCCCTCCCAGGCGGTGGAGCTTGGACGCGACATCATCCCGCGACCTTGCGATTTGGTCAAGCGAGCAGACGATCGTGACGGGAAACTCCATGCCTTTGGCCTGATGGAAGGTCATGAACGAGATGTGCCCGCTCGGAACGGCCTCCTCCTCGTCCTCGTATCCCTCAATGAGGCCCGCATCCTTCAGGAAGGGCAGGTACTCATCAAAGAGGCAGTGCGCCTGCCATGACGGGCGATTCCACCCATACCGGCTTTTCGCGTTCTGCTCCGCCTCGCTCGTCTCGATGAGCTCTGCCAGCTTGGCGAGGTTGCGCGCGGGCAGGGTGTCCGCCAGCGTCATGCTGCGGCTCTGCCCAATCCAGCTGGCGAAGGGCTCGAATGCGAGCATCTGGAAGAATAGCTCGAGCACGGGATGCTCGCTCTTGTCCGTTTGCCTCTGCAATGCCATCAGGCGTGACTGCTCAATCCAAGCGGCGAGGCCGCGGTCGGTCGCGACCAAGTCGCGCGCGCTGGCAACGCAATCGTCGAACGCGCCGGAGCGCCTGCTGCGGCCCTCCTCCTCGGTTGCCAGCATCAGCGTGCCGATGGCGAGCCGAACTTCCTCGAGCTCGAAGAAGCCGCCCGATCTTGGCGAATAGGTCCGAATCCCGTTCTTCTCGAAATGGCTGATGAGGGCATTCACCTCGTCGCTCCAGCGCGTGGAATGGCAGAGGAACGTTATCTGGCTGAGGTCATCCACCGGGAGGGAACGCACGAGTTCGAGCATTCGCTCGCACCAGTCGTCGAGGCCGTCGCCGGTGCAGCTTGCCACCGATATTGGGTTGAGCCAGGTACCCTGGTCGTCCGGGCGCTCGAACGCAGAGAGACGCTTGGGCACCCGGTAGCGCGCGCCACCTTCGCCCTCCCATGAGATGCCCGTGCTGCAGGGCAGGCTCTCCATCCAGCGGCAGCAGAAGTCAACGATGCCGGGCTGCGAGCGGTAGTTGACGGTGAGCTCCTTCTTCGCGCAGCGATCGGGCGCGAAGTTCTCGTCGAAGCGGATGATGTTCTCCACGGTCGCCCCGCGAAAGCGGTAGAGGCTCTGGTCGTCGTCGCCAACGACGCAGATGTTTGCGTCTTCTCCTCCGAGCTTGAGGACAATCTCCTCCTGGATGGGGTTGGTGTCTTGGTACTCGTCCACGATGATGTAGCGGATGCGCCGCCTGAGCTGCGCGAGCACCTCCTCGTCAGTCTCCAGCAGGTCGAGGAGTCGCGTCTGGCAGTCGGCGTAAGAAAACTCGTCGCTGCCCGCCGCCTCGTCTTGGTAGCGCGCGACGATCGGCGCAAGCTTGGCCAGCGCAACGTCGTTTGATTGAAGAAGCTCGTCGGCGCTGAGGCGCGCGTCCTTCATGGCATCGACTGCATCGAGGAACGACTTCGCTAGCCGGCTTCCCTTTTGCGGACGACCGCTCGCGGTGGTGAAGATGCCCGCCCGCTCAAGGCTTGCCATGAGCCCCGCATGCTCTTTGCTGCAGAGCTCGTACACGGCATCATGGTCTTTCCGGACGCCGAGGTTCTTGAGCGCGTTCGTGGGGGCGTACTCGCTGAGCAGCCTGAGGCAGATCGAGTGGAAGGTGCCAACGAGCATGCGGCTCGTGTCCACCGTCATCTGCCGCTCGGCAAACTCGTTCGCGATGCGCGACGTCAGCTCGTTGGCGGCTTTCTTCGTAAAGGTCGCCACCATGATGCTTCCGGGGTCGATTCCCTTGTCCATTACCATGTGCGCGACGCGAAGCACGATGGTGGCGGTCTTTCCCGTACCGGGGCCGGCAATTACGCGCAGGGGTCCATCGATGTGCTCGATAATTTCCCTCTGGGCCTCATTGGGTGGAAACATGCAGCTACGGCCTTCCTATGACACATCATTTTTTTCAATGATAAGGTCGCATCAGGCAATCCCAATCCCCGGCTTCGGGTAATGGCGCATTGCTCCTGATTGGCGGCGCAGGCCAGCATGGAGCCCCCTTTGCTCGACATGGCCGAGGGCGAGGATTATTACGGGCAGCGCGCCTTTGACCCGCCTGCCAACCAGGTCTTTGTAACGCTGGAAAACGACGCCCTTATCGATGCCCTTCGCGAGATTGCCTAGCCAAGCAGCATGCGGTCGCTGGCAAGCTCCACGCCGGAGGCCTCCTCAAACTTCTTCATGAGGTCGGCGCGATGGAGGTTGGCCTTCTCCTCGCCGCTCACGTCGTAGATCACGCGCCCGTCGCTCATCATGATGAGGCGTGTTCCCATGCGGATGGCGTCGTGCATGTTGTGCGTGACCATGATGGTGGTGAGCTTATTCTCGGTCACGATGCGGTCGGTGAGCTCGAGCACCTTCGCGGCCGTCTTTGGGTCGAGTGCGGCGGTGTGCTCGTCGAGCAGCAGAGGGTCGGGGCGCTTGATGGTTGCCATGAGCAGGGTGAGGGCCTGGCGCTGCCCGCCGGAGAGAAGCCTCACCTTGTCGGAGAGGCGCGTCTCGAGCCCAAGCTCGAGCATGGCAAGCGCCTCGCGGTAGCGCTCGCGCTCCTCGCGCGTGATGCCCCACGAGAGCCCGCGCTTCTGCCCCCTGCGCGCGGCGGGGGCGAGGTTCTCGTCTATCTGCATGTCTGCGGCCATGGACTTAGCGCAATAAGTACCTCGCAGCCAGACTGAGTCAGGTCGCAACATACGACACTTCGGGATTCCCCTGTTGCCTGGCGGCGTGGGGGAATCTCCTTTTATGGCATCCGCGCGCGAAGGGCTTCGGCGATAGCGCGATTCACTGCGGGTTCTCGTCTCCTTGAATCAATCAGTAAAAAATACTGAGTAGTTCAGCCCAGGGGCAAGATGTCCTCACCCGAACGGGTCCCGAGTCGGCCGAATGCCGACTGATTTGACAGCCGAATGGCGCTGGTCGCCCAGGCGGCACCCCTCCTGAAGCAAGGGGTGCGACCTCCCCGGAGCGGTCCGGAGAGGGGAAGGGGGTGTAAGCCCCCCGAGGTCCTTCGCACTTGGGACATGCGTACGAAGTGCAGCGCGGAGCCCAGACGTCCGCGTGCGATAATCATCCGAACAGGGAGGTTGCATGGGCCGATTCGTATATCAGACCTTCGATCCCGATCTGCTCGAGCTTCCCAACGACCTCGATTTCGAGGAAGAGGGCATATCGGAGGATTACGGGAGCTATCGGGAGTACGAGGCGTATCTCCCCGATAAGCTCGTCGCGCTGCGGCCGCTCTCGGAAGATGCCGCAACGGCCTGCGCAGAGGCGACCGAGGCCATCGAACGGGCAATGGCGGCAGCGGCGGCATCTCCGGCTGCGGATGCCTGTGCCGAGCTCCTGCTGGCAAACGAGGCGGTCTCCACCACGCAGGCCGAGGATTACGCAGTGAGCTGCGCCTCGATGCTCGAGTACGCGGCCTGCAGGCGGTTGGACCCGAACCTCGCGTACCGGGAAGCCGAAACCGCGGCTTTGGATGCGATGGAAGCGCTTCGCGACTTCGCGCTCGACGCAAGTGGCAGGATCACGCTCCCGGACCTCTGCGCCGCGAATGCCATCTTCTCCCGCACGAGCTCGCGTGCGGACGATTGCGGGCAGCTCCGGGAGCGCCCCGTGTTCATAGGCAAGGACCTCTTCGACGCCGAGTATGTCGCACCTCCTGCAGACGAGCTCGACGAGCTCATGGACGATCTCGTGGCCCACATTGGAGGCCGGGTGACGAATCCGGTTGCGCAGGCGGCGATAGCCCAGGTGCAGCTCGTCACCATCCATCCCTTCGAAGACGGCAATGGCCGCACGTCGCGCGCCATCTCGCAACGCCTACTTCAAGAGGCGGGAATCGCGCATGGCATGTTGCCCCCCATTACGGCTGCGATGCTTTCGGGCGGACACGATTACGTAGGCGCGATCCATTCGTTCGTGAATGGAGACGGCCCTTCCGACCCGAGCACCTTCGCGATGCTCTTCGCCCGATCGTGCAGGCAGGCTGCCGAGCGCGTCGATGCGCTGCGCGTAATCACCGAGAGATTTCTCGCGTCTCGAATCGACCGCGCGGGCGATGCCTCGGCTCTGGCGATGCGAGTGACTGCGGAGTTCGCCAAGCTACCCATCCTCACCGAAGCCCTCGTGAGCGAACGGGTGGGCGTCGACGTCCACGACGCGCTTGAGGAGCTTGCCGATCTCGGCGTGGTCGTGAAGCGCCAAGCGCGTTTCTCGCCCGTGCACGTGTATGTGGCCGAGGAGATGCTCGACGCGCTCGAGCGGTCCCAGCGATAGCGGGCAATAGCAGCTAGGGACCCATTGCCGAGTCCCTGGATTCCTACAACCAGTAAAAACAACTGACCTCTGGTGACGCGGGGGATGATTCCTCGCGTCGGAAGCGGCTCCCGCAAGGAGGGGCCGCGGGTACGTCGAAAGGAGACGCGATGGCAGACGCGCTCAAGAAGATGATGGACTACGTCCTCGACGAGGAGGTGATTGCCAGTGTGTAGACGCTCGTCGACCTTCCCCATGCACAGGAGCTCGTTCGTCTGGACGCCCGCTGCGGAGGAACCCGGCGAGCTGGAGTAGCCCCCGACGTCCGATAGACCACAAGGCGGCGGGCCCTCGGGTCCGCTGCGGGAAGGAACACCCCATGCAACAGCAACTGCGAGACCTCATCTATCGGTATCGCACCATGCCCATGTATGCGCTGAGGCACAGGACGCGCAACCCAGCGCTCGGCCTCAAGGAGCGCATTGAGCGGCGTGAGTTCGACGACATGTCGGACAAGGACTTCGACAAGATGATGGTCGAGGTAAAGCACCTCGCGAACTCTCTTTGGCATCGGCAGACGACCGTCCATCCGGACACCCTGCTGGGCCGCCTCATCATCGAGAGCGGAAAGGACCCCATCCTAAACGAGCTCTTCTGCCGTTACGAGAGCTTCATGAAAGACGACCAGGCAAGCCTGGATTTCTAGGAGGGAATGAGAATGGCACAGCCCAAGACACATGACGTACGCAAGCCCTATCGAAGCGAGTCGATCCTCGCCGAGGGGCACACCATCTCCAACAACACGTGGGAGACCCACCTCAACTGCAATCAGCTCGTGCTCGGGCCGTCGGGCACGGGGAAGACGCGCAACTTCCTCAAGCCCAACCTGCTGCAGATGAACGCGAGCTATTTGGTGCTCGACACCAAGGGACTTCTGTACGAGGAGGTCGGACCGATACTTGCGGCAAACGGCTACCGCGTGGAGAACCTCGACTTCACCGACGTCTGCGGCACGGTGGGCTACGATCCGCTCGACCACATCCGCCGCGATCCGGTGACGGGCGCGCCGAGCCAGCGGGACATCCTCTCGGTGTCCGATGCGATCTGTCCGGTCGAGAACGGCCACGAGCCCTTCTGGGACCATGCGGCCGCAAACTACTTCGCGAGCTTCGTCGCGTACGTGCTGGAGACCATGCCACCCGAGCGTCACACGATGGCGGAGGTGGTGGACCTCTTCGAGGAGGTGGTCTCGAACAAGAACGAGTACGAGAACCACTTCGAGGGCTTGGAGGTCACGCACCCCGATAGCTTCGCCCTCGCCCTCTACCGGCGCTACAGCGGAGGAATTACGGCAGACAAGATGCACGCGTCGATCCTCGGCATCATAGCCGAGAAGATCCGCTGCCTCGGCTTCCGGGAGGCTCTGGACATGTATGCCCTGGAGCCGAAGGTCGACTTCGCGGGCATGGGGCATGAGAAGGTGGCGCTCTTCGTGACCGTCTCGGATGTCGACTACAGCCTCATGCCGCTCACCAACCTCTTCGTGACGCAGGCATTCCAGGCTCTCGTCGAGGAGGCCGACGAGTGCCCTGGCGGCATGATGCCCTGGCCCGTCCGCCTCTATCTCGACGACTTCTCCAACCTGCGCATCCCCGATTTCGAGAGGATCATCTCGGTCACACGCAGCCGCGAGATCTGGTGCACGCTGCTGTGCCAGACGGTCGCCCAGCTCAACGGCCTCTATGGGATGGCCGGCGCGCAGACCATCATGGGCAACTGCGACACGCAGCTCGTGCTTGCCTTCCAGGACATGGCGACGGCGAACTACTACGAGAGCTTCGCGGGCAAGACGGCCGAGCGCCTCATTGCCACGCCCCTCGGCAAATCCTGGCTGTTCGTGCGCGGCAGGCCCGGCGAGCTCGTGGTCAAGTACGACGTGGACAGCCATCCCGCAATGTTGGAACACAACTCGGGGGCAAGCGTCTGCGAACCCGATATCAATACTTCCCTCTAGCTCGAGGAATAGGAGAAAACCATGAGCAACGACACGACCATCGTCCGCACCCCGAACATCCTGCGCGAGACGTCGCGCGGAATCGAGGTGATCCCCATCCGCGACGCGCTCTTCGAGCGCAGGGAGATCGAGTGCGTGGGCACCATCGACCGCGACATGACCTACTCCCTTTGCCAGCAGCTGCGCCATCTGCAGCACGAGGACCCTGATGGCAAGATCACCATCTACTTCAACAGCCCCGGCGGGGAGGTGACGAGCGGCTTGGCCATCTACGACGTGATGAAGGCCATCAGCTGCCCAATCCGCACGGTGTGCCTGGGCATGGCCGCATCGATGGCGGCGCTCCTGTTCATCGCCGGCGACGAGCGCGACATGCTGCCTCACGCCCGCGTGATGATCCACGACCCGCTCGTGGCGGGAGGCATCGGGGGCTCGGCGCTCGACATCCAGACGGCAGCCGAGGGCATCATGCGGACCCGCGAGATCACGGCGCAGATCATCGCCGACCACACGGGCAAGTCGCTCGAGGAGGTCTTCGAGGCCACTTCGCACGACAGCTACTTCGAGGCGGCGGAGGCCCTGGAGTGGGGGCTCGCAGACCGCATCATCGAGACGCTCTAGGAGCGCGTCATGATCGACTTCAGCGCAATTCGGATCCTAGAGGAGCCCACGTGCTTCGTCGCCGACTACGAGCTCGCGATCAGGTACCTCTCGGCCCAGCTCACGATGGAGGGCATTCCGAATGAGGTCTGGCCCCACTTCGTGATCGAGCGCGGCGATGCCCCCATCACGCCGCAGAGCGCCCATGGGGCGATGTATGACTGGGTGGGAACTCCCTTCCACAGCGACCTGCCCTGCCTGCTCGTCTCTCCGGTCGATGCCGGCACCCTCCGCCGCCTGGTGGAGGATGCGGCGGCGCACGACCCCGACTACCACAAGCTCGTAGGCTACTTTCCGGGGCAAAGGCCGAACACCCCCTTCGGCACGCCGAGGGTTCCCGCCGAGTCGCGCTGCTACGGTGCGTACGATGCCGAGCGCATGTACATGGGCGAGATTCAGCTGGATGGCGTGGGGCTCGACCACTCCGTGGAGAGCTGGTTCATAAGCGAGCACGACTTCGAGCTTGACAGGGATGGCGTCCACTTTCCGAGGCGCCCGGACGGCCTGAACGATATTCCCTGGGATACACTGCTGCCCGAGGAGATGGACGCGCTTCGCGAGGCCTGTGGCTTCGACCCAATCGAAGGCCGGCGGACGCATACCGGATTGCACACCATGCCCAACAGGCACGGGATGGACATCCCCGCATGGCCGATCGGCAGCTGCCTGCTCCACCGACTCTGAGGGGAGGGGACGGATGATCTACATCACGGGCGACCTCCATGGGGGCAGCTACGCCGAGAAGCTCGAGCGCTACGCCTCGCCAGAGCTCTACGAGCTCACGCGTGACGACTACCTGATCGTCGCGGGGGACTTCGGCCTTCCTTGGCCGGGTGCCGACTACTCTGATGAGAACTGCGCGTGGCTCGAGAGCCGTCTGTGGACGACGCTCTTCATCGACGGAAACCACGAGCACTATCCGTTCCTCGACGGGCTGGCCACTGAGTCGTTCTTCGGCGGCCGCGCATCCCGCCTGCCAGACTTCCCGCACCTCATCCACCTGAAACGAGGTGAGGTCTACGACCTCCCGAACGAATCGGGATCATCGAGGGTCTTCTGCATGGGCGGCGCTGAGTCGGTGGTCGACAGGCGATGGCGCCAGGAGGGCTGGGACTGGTGGCCTCAGGAGCTGCCGGACGAGGACGAGCTCGCGCATGGCGAGGAGAGCCTCGCGCGCGTGGGCTGGAAGGTGGACTACGTGGTCACCCACTGCGCGAGCTCGCGCATGCAGTATCACGCGCGCTGGCCCTCGGCGGCCTCCGCGGCCCCGCAGCCCAACCGGCTCACTGCCTGGCTCGACATGCTGGAGGACAAGCTGGGCTTCGACTATTGGTACATGGGCCACTATCACAAGGACACGGGCCTCGACGAGGCGCATGGCGTGATATTCGACATGGTGGTGCCGCTGGGCGCGGCGCTTCCGGGCAATGTCGAGGAGGAGTGGCGCTAGCCGCTTCCTGCCAGTTTTCCTAGTAACAGTAATAAATACTATAAACCTGACCGCGGGCACATACTCCCTCTTGTCAGTCGGTTCCCGGAGATACCGGGAAGACAGAAGGGAGCTCACATGAGCGACAGGAACCCCGGAAAGACCCTCGCCCGCGAGGCCGCAGTCGCCGCTGCGGTGGACGCCTTCGCGAACTACATCGTGGTTCGCAACGGCTCCCTCGTCGCCAGCTTCGCGCTGGATGACGACGCCCTGATGTTCATGGGGGAGCTCGCGGAGCTCGACCAGATGCGCGGGCGTGAGGCCCAGTGCACGGTGGTCGACCGTAGGGGCCGCAACATCGGCGGCTACGCCCTCAAGGAGGGTAAGGAGCTCAGCAGTTACTGCATGAGCTAAGGAGGGGGGCGGGGCGCTTCGGCGCCCCGCCTTGCCCTCGTCGGGGATTCGCGACGCAGCGCGGCGGGATCTCGCTCGAATTCAGTTACTTCATCCAGAGAGGAACGACATGATTGATTTCACCAAATCAAATCTGCTTGCAGAGGAGAGGCCATTCGTGATGCCCGCCCCGGAGGCGTACTATCTCGCACAGGTCATGCGAGACCAGGGAATCGAGGTCACGCATCACTACTGGTCCAGGATCAAGGCCGAGTACGCCCCCCTTTCCGCATCGGAGGCTCGCGCCATGATGGCTCCCTTCGAGGAGCGGGGGATATTCTCCGCATCGTGCGGCATCATCGTCTCCCGCGTTCCCGAGGAGGACATGCTCGCCGCCGCGCTCAGCCTGTTGACACCCCCCTTCGACGCGACATACGACCTCTATCGCAATAGCCACTCGAAGCTCACGTTCCCGCGAACGAGCGAGGACGACAATCCGCCCGCCCGTCCCTTCCCGATCATTCGAAGCGTGCCCTGCGAGGATGGCGATGAGGGGGTGGATGCATCCTTCATCGTCGATGCCGAGGGGGAGTTGGACTTGAAGCTTGCCGACGGGCAGGACATGAGCCACTTCCTGGACTTCGACTATCCATGCCCGGATGAAGGCCACTCCGTGCTCGAAGAGGTGTTGAGGGGCGTCAACCGGCTGCAGAGGATGACGGGGCTCGGCAGGGACGAAAGCCATATCTTCCCCATGTCGTGGCGCCCGGATCCTGTGAGGATGTGGCATCTGGTCGAAGAGCTCGTCTTGGGCTATGCACACGAGATTGCGGGGTGGCTCAAGAACGCGCCTGGCTGCCCTCAAGCCGAGCTCTACTGCGAGCTGGGAAGTCGTGCGCCGGAGGCGAGTTACCTGGTTCGCAATCGGCGTACGGGGGGCGTTCGCCTGATGAAGGTGAGCTCCCTGCGCATCCTGCTGGCCCGTCGTCCGAAGGCGCCTCTGGGCTTCACGCTCCTGCGCATCGAACCCGACGACCTTGCACTGACCAGCCGAGTCATATCGGGTGCGGGGACGTGGGGCGATTTGCGTCGGTACCTTCGCCGCGAGGATTTCTATAAGTTGATCGTGGCGGATCCGGACTGGATGGGGAAGCTCGAGGCGGTCTACTACGAGTGCCTGTGCGATCCGCGTCTCAATGTCCCGGTGAGTTATGGGACGATCGACATTGGGGGTGGAGATTACGACGAATACCTCACCTTCGATATCCCCGACGAGAACCCCCTCATCAAACACCTGCTGATCGTGGGTGATGTATCCGTGCGCCTCGTCACCACCTCATCCGACATGCCGTCAACCCTTTCGTACGAGATTGGGCGGAGATACCACGGACCGGGTGACGAGGAGGGCGTCGAATACGTAGGAGCCACCGCGCTCACGCCTTGGGTGTTCACGAGCGGCCTCGACGTGGGTGATGCCGAGATGCGCTCGCTGCTGTGCGAGAGGTTCCCGGGGGCCGCGGATGTCGCGTTCGCCGCATTCGACCGCTATAAAGCCATCCGCTTGGCGACGGACATTCTCTACCATCGCGTCACCGATGGTGGGGTGTGGCCTCCCGTGCCGAGTTGCGAGAAGGACCAGGATTCGTCCATCGACTATGACAGGCTCGCGGTGGGCGTGCGGAGCTGTTGGCGCCTGCAGGACTGGAACGATCCGTTTCGCGATGTGCGAGACCTGTTGAGCGATGAGAGGTGCAAGCGTATGCAGTCGCTCCTCCGCCTGCTCGTGGGGGAGCATGAGCTCCCGTGCGACGTGGCGCAGGTCAACGTGCACGAAGTCGTCTCGCGGCACCTGGCCCACAAGCTCTACGAAGTCGGCATCAACACGGTGGGCGATGCGGCGGGCATAAGCGACGACATCTTCCTCTCGATCGGGGGCATCGACCGTGACGACCTTGACGAGCTGCGCTCGGGCATCGACGAGCTCGTGCTCGCTGCCGAGAGGTCTGCCCCCGAGGAATGCGAAGACCTCGCGAGCTCGCTGGCGGATTTGATCGTAGGCGCCAATCCCTTTGGAGATGTGGGTGACGGGAGCGATGGTGCTGCGAGCGAAGGCGCTGAGGACGACTCAACTGCTACCATCGAAGGCAGTAATAACAACGGAAGCGAGGAATCATGAGACTGAGTCCACGTGATCTCGAGAAGCTCGCACTGCGCAGGGACAAGCTCGCCGAGCGCCTGGCGCGCCTTCGCTCGGCACTGGATGGCGGGAATCTCCCCGTGCGCCCGCTCATCTCCGACGCCTTCGGCGCGTATTCCATGGAGCGGATGGACGGGCTCGTGGAGGAGCTCACGCAGGCATGGGGCATACACGAGTTGTATCGCTCCGATTGGGACTTCGCCGAAGCGGCCACGGAGCGCGATGGGGAGTACACCTACGACTGGGATGTCGATGCCGGCCCCGCTGCCGACTTCCTCTACTGCTCGCTGCGCCTCGTGGGGAGTTGCCCCTGGCACTTCGAGGGAACGGTCGACGAGGTGAGACGACTGGCGGCACACGTGGGAGAGCCCACGAGCGTGGGGGATGATGCGCCGGAAGGGGTCTTCATCCTCAATGACGTCTATGCGCAGGTCGGGCCGGACATGAGCTTCTTCCAGAACATGGATGCGCTCAGGCGGCTTCTTGAGGGCGAGCTCTCCGCCGATGGCAGCGTTGCCGAGCATGAGCCGGACGAGACCTTCGCGGAGCTCATAGCACAGGAGTACGCGGATGCGAGCGACGAGCAACGCGAGGCATGGGCCGAGGAGGATCGCTGGGCGAGGATTGACATGGCCGAGAACGAGGCCTTCTTCGAGCGAGTCGAGGAGGAGGGCAGGTTGTGGAAGGAGGGTTTCTCCGACGCTGACAAGCTTCTCGCGCGCTACCAGTCTTTTGCCGAGGCCTGGCGAGAGGGGATGGACCTTCGCGAGAGCTTTGCCCAGGACGTGAGCTTCGCTTTCGACATGCTCTTCGCAAGCCATGGCATCTCGCATTTGCTCGACGACGAGACCTATTTCACCACCTACCATCGCCTGCGGGGGCTCCAGGGGCAGCTGACTTCGAGGGAGGTGTAGTGCCGTGGAGGGGATTCGCGAGGAGATCCTCGACGAGCTGCGCGAGGACTATTGCAAAAACGCTGGCTCGTCGATGATCGTCGAGTTTCTTCGCGGCAAGAGCGAGCGTGACCTGCGCGTATGTGCCGGCCGCCTGCTCGATGAAGACCCGTTCGGTCTGCAGGCCGCCCTCGTGTCTGCGATCCAGCGAAGCGCCAAGGTCAAGCTCGGCGAGATCGCGCCGCACATAATGAAGGACGCGGGTGACGTCGCCAGCTCGGATATCAAGGGGAACAGGAGAATCCGTGCCCGTTTGGCCGAGCTTTCGGCTGGGCCGGAACTGCTCTCCCGCAAGCAGCTGGAGGCCTTGCTCGAAATCATGCTCCCCAAGCTGCCGCGCCCGGCGAAGAGCACTGCGCTGATGATCGAGCGGGAGGGTCTCGCCGAGGGGTCGGACGAGCGTGGCAAAGTGCAGGAGCGCATCGAGCATCACCTCAGGGTGGAGGCGAGCCAATGGCTGCTCGACAGGGGCTACCCCACGTCGGAACTAACGGATTCCACGTCGGAACGAACGGATCCCACGCCGAAACGAACGAATTCCACGTCGGAACGAACGGATCCCACGCCGAAACGAACGAATTCCAGTCTGCGCGCTTGGGACATCCCGATAGACCTCGCAACGACGGTTCTCGCGCGCCACAAGGAGATCGCGCTCGAGGATGAGGAGTTCGAATCCCAGCAGGCCCAGGAGCTACTCGACGCGTCGGGGGATCGCCCATTCGTCGTGCCCGTGCGGATCAACGCCCTGAGCGGTGCATCGCTGCGGATGATATCGAATGGAAGCCGGGTGGCGTTCTTCGCACAGTACCCACCGGTTGGCAAGGGCAATGTCGAAGTCGTCTCCCTCGGCAAAGCGTATCGCCTGAAAGACATCGATGGCCTGTGGAGCTTCATCGAGGAGAACCTGTGGGGCTTCATCGAGGAGAACAGGTATTCGAGCTCAAAGGCGCTATCCGCCTTCGCGAAGAATGGGGCGCGTCCCAAAGGGTGCCCGAGCCGCTATTCATGGTATTTCCTCGAGCCGGATGAGCAGGTCGACGTTTCTGGGTATGTTGCCCAGGAGCAAGAGGAACTCGACGGCCGGTCCCACGGGACCCCGCGAAAGTGATAGGAGGCCAGCCATGGCCGAACAAGCAAAGATCGCGCTCTTCATCGATGCGGACAACGTATCGCCCAAGATCATCCCCGCCATCATGGACGAGCTCACGGGCACGTACGGCGAGGTCACCTACCGCCGCGCCTACCGCAACTGGGCCATCCCCAACGCCGATTGGCAGGACATCGTCGCGCGCTACTCCATGCAGCCCATCTACCAGGCGAGCAACGTGCGCGGCAAGAACTCCGCCGACATCAAGCTCATCATCGACGCGATGGACGCCCTCTACGCCGGCGCCGCCGACACCTTCTGCATCGTGTCGAGCGACTCCGACTTCACCGCGCTCGTCATCCGCCTGCGCGAGAGCGGAAAGGACGTCATTGGCATCGGCATGCACGACACGGTGAAGGACGACTCCGCCCTCGCGCGCGCCTGCTCGAAGTTCATCTTCATCGAGAACCTCGTGGGCGACGGCGAGCAGGCGTCTGGCAAGGGCGACTTCGCGGAGGCCGACCGCGATGGGATCGAGCGCGCCGTCTCCGACCTCGTGCTGGCCAATGCCGACGCCGACGGCAAGATGAACATCAGCCAGCTCAAGGACGCCCTGGTAAACCAGCGACCCGACTTCGACGAGCGCTCGTTTGGCTTCAGCGCGTTCTCGAAGTTCCTCAACAGCTTCAGGCGATTCGAGCTCATCCCGCCCGAGGCCCCGATGTTCGTGGCGCTCACGGATTCCAAGAGCCGCACCGAGCAGGTGTTCACCCTCATCCAGGAGTTCGTTGCCGCTGCCGGCAAGCGCGGCCACACCCTCCCGGAGATAGGCGCCGAGATCAACGAGCGCTATCCCGGGCAGTCCATCCGCGCGCTCGGCTACACGAGGATGGACAAGCTCCTCGCCGATGTCGAGGGCATCTCGGTCCGCGTTCGCCCCGACGGAGAGAAGATTGCCGTCTCCGCCAAATGATTTGTCATGCCCCTCGTCGGGCGGGGTTGTTGAGCTAGATGAGGCCGAGGTCGGCAAGCGCGCGGGCGATGCCATCGTCGTCGATGTCGGGCGCCACGTAGTCGGCGACGGCCTTGGTCCCCTCATCCGAGTTTCCCATCGCCACGCCGATGCCGCACCACTCGAGCATCTCGCGATCGTTCTCCGAATCGCCGAACGCGATCGTCTCCTCCTGCGCGATGCCCATCATCTCGCAGAACATCGCGACGCCCACGCCCTTGTCGAAGCCGACGTCCACCACGTCGATGGCCCCGTCGTGCCAGCGCGTGATGTGGCAGGCGGGCAGCTCCTCGGCCATGCGCGCCTCTTCCTCGGCAGTGACGATGGCCACGCCCATGTAGAGCGGCGCTCCGTCGTACGAGCCCGTGGGGGGAGCCGGCGAGGAGATGTCGGCAAACACGCCGCGAACGCGCTCGTCGACGTGGTTTATGTAGCAGCGGTCGTACTCCACGAGCTGCAGGGCAAACTCGTCGCGCTCGAACACGCGGACGAGCGCCTGTGCGAGCTCGTCCTTCAGCGGCACGTCGAAGATGGGCTCGTCGACGCCCGTCACGCAGATCTGCCCTCCTTGGAGGAGCTTGGCGTCGAAGTCGATTCCCAGCGGCGGAATCGAGGCGAGCTCCTGCGCATGGCGCCCGGTGGCGAGGTTGACGGTCACGCCACGCTCCCGCAGCCTGCGCAGGGCAGCCCGCGTGCTCTCGGGCACGCCATGGGTGGCATGCGACAGCAGCGTGCCGTCAACATCGAAGAATGCTGCCTTGATCACGTTTCCCCCTTGCGCCCGTTTGCTCGAGTCCCATTCTTGCGTGCAGTCGCATGCTTTGCAAACGGCGGTGTCGGGCACAAGACGGTCTGCTAAGGCGAGGCCTATAATCATCATGGCAAAGGCGTCGGTCCTCGGCAGTGGGCGGGGGAGTGCCGGCAAGACGAGATGACGAGAGGCAACGATGACGAACATGAGGATTGCGAAGACGATGATGACGACGCTGCTCGCCGCGCTTCTGGCGCTTGCCCTTGTGGGCTGTGCCCAGAACCGCGCGCAGCAGGAGGCAGCCGAGGGTCAGCAGGCCGAGCAGGCTGCAGAGGCCGAGCAGGCCGAGACGCCTGCGGCCGAGGAGCCGGCGGAGGAGGCACCTGCCCCGGAGTTTCCCAGCTGGGTCGAGGGCTCCGAGCCCCTGGCCAAGCTCGTGGCATACGTGGAGGACGTGACGGACGAGTCCAGCCCCAATTTCATTCCGCCCGAGGACCGCATCGTCGTCTCCGACTTCGACGGCACGCTTTTCGGCGAGCTCAACCCCACCTACTTCGACTGGGCGCTCTCCGTGCATCGCGTCCTCTACGACAGCAGCTACGAGCCCACGCCCGAGCAGGTTGCCATCGCGCTCGAGATTGAGGAGACCGAGCGCACCGGCGTCTACCAGAAGGATGGCATGGAGAAGCAGGCGCGCATGGCGGCCGGCGCCTATGGGGGCATGACCCCCGACGAGCTCTGGGACTACGCGATCGCCTTCGGCCAGGAGGCGTCGCCGCGCTTCACCAACCTCAACCGCGACGAGGCCTATTACGCGCCCATGCTCGAGGTGGTCGATTATCTCATCGCCAACGACTTCACCTTCTACGTCGTCACCGGCTCCGACCGCACCGTCATCCGCGCCATCGTCGACGGCATGATCGACATCCCGCCGTCGCAGATCATCGGCTCGGACAACACGATGGTCGCCACCGGGCAGGGTGACGAGGAGGGGCTCTACTACACCTGGGAGGGCAGCGACGAGCTGATCTTCGGCGGCGAGGCCATCATCAAGGACCTCAAGATGAACAAGGTGACTGCCATCGCCCGCGAGATCGGCGTGCAGCCGGTGATCGCCCTGGGCAATTCGACGAGCGACGCGGCCATGCTCAACTACGCGCTCGCCAACTCCGAGTACGAGCCCCTGGCGCTCTTCGTGCTGGCCGACGATGTCGAGCGCGAGTACGGGAATCCCGAGAAGGCCGCCGAGTCGCGGAAGCTCTGCGAGGAGCAGGGCTGGGTCCCGGTGTCGATGGCCGACGACTGGACCACCATCTACGGCGCGGGCGTCGAGCGCGACGAGAGCTGGACCTGGGATCACCCCGACCGCACCGGCGCCAATGCGCGCGAGACGTCGTATGCCGAGGGGCAGATGGCCGAGGCCGCCTAGTCCTCGGACTCCGTCTCCCCGCCGCCCTCGAGGAACGCGCCCGTCTGGCGATCCCAGAGCGTCCCGTACACGCCGCCCGAGCGGCTCAGCTCCGCATGCGTGCCGTCCTCCACGATGGCGCCGTCCTCGAGCACGACGATGCGGTCGAGCGAGGCCACGGTGGAGAGGCGGTGCGCCACCACGATGGAGGTGCGGCCGCGCATGAGGTTCTCGAGCGCGCCCTGCACCGCCGCCTCGCTCTCGCTGTCCAGCGCGCTCGTCGCCTCGTCGAGGACGAGGATGGGGGCGTCTGCCAGGATCGCGCGGGCGATGGCCACGCGCTGGCGCTGCCCGCCCGAGAGCTTCACGCCGCGCTCGCCCACCATCGTGTCCATGCCCGCGGGCAGCTTGTCGATGAACTCGAGCGCGTTGGCCAGCTCGGCCGCGCGACGAATCTCCTCCTCGCTGGCGTCCGGGCGGCCGTAGGCGATGTTCTCGCGGATGGATCGGTGGAAGAGCAGAGCCTCCTGCGGCACGTAGGCGATCTGCCGGCGCAGGCTCTGCTGCGTGCAACGGCTGATGTCCTGGCCGTCCACGAGCACGCGTCCTTCCTGGACGTCGGACAGGCGCAGCAGGAGCTTCGTGAGCGTCGTCTTGCCCGAGCCCGAACGCCCGACGAGGCCCACCCGCTGGCCTGCCGGTACGTGCAGGTTGAGGTCGCGGAACACGTAGTCGCCCTCGGCTGCGTCCAGGTAACGGAAGGAGAGCCCCTCGAAGTCGATCTGCCCCTCGCGCACCTCGAGGGGGCGCGCATCCGGCGCGTCCTCCACCAGGCGCGGCTCGTCGAGGATGCGCGTCATCTCGGAGGCATCGCCCACGGCGCGGTTCATGCGCTGCATCATCGAGTTGATGTAGTTGAAGCGCATGGAGAGCTGGTAGGTGTAGGAGAACATCATCACGAGCGTG
>CACZNT010000155.1 GCA_902782635.1 uncultured Coriobacteriaceae bacterium | reverse complement strand
CTTATGAGTCAATTGGCTACGTCCCTACTGACTCATATGACAGCTAGGTGCCTGTCCCCAAGGTGTCTTATGCGTCAGCCCACACGGGCTGGTATACAATGCGCGTAGCTGCAAGATCTCGTGTTGGGGAGCGGAATATGGAGCCCATCGTCCTCAAGCGCCCGTTCTTCGTCGTCAACCCAAAGTCGTACCTGTACGGCGAGCAGCTGCGCGCGCTGGCGCGCAAGGCCGACGAGCTGGCCGAGCGCTACGACCTCCAATGCATGTTCACCGCGCAGTTCGTCGACCTGCCCTGGATCGCGCAATACTGCCCCCACCTCATCCCCTGCGCGCAAACCATGGAGAGCCTGCGACCCGGTCGCGGCATGGGCCACATCCTGCCCGAGGCGCTGGCCGCGGCCGGCGTGAGGGCCAGCTTCCTCAACCACGCCGAGCGGCCGCTCACGATGGCCGAGCTCGCCAAGACCATCGTCCGCGCCCGCGAGGTGGGCATCCTCACCTGCGTGTGCGCCGATTCCGTGGACGAGGCCCGCGCCATCGCCGAGCTGCATCCCGACATCATGACCTGCGAGCTCACCGAGCTCATCGGCACGGGGCAGGTCGCGGGCGAGGACTACATCCGCGCGAGCACCGAGGCCGTGAAGTCGGTCTCGCCCGAGACGATGGTGCTGCAGGCTGCGGGCATATCCTGCGGCCAGGACGTCTACGACGCCATCTTCTACGGCGGTGACGCCACGGGCGGCACGTCGGGAATCGTGGAGGCCGAAGACCCCATCGCCAAGCTCGAGGAGATGTTCGAGGCGCTCGACCGCGTGCGCGCCGACCTCGCCGAGCAGGACCAGGGCTAGCGAATCGCCCGGCGGCGGCCGGACAGTCTGAGGGGAGCGCACATGGCAGTGTTCAAGGGCGAGATCACCGTCGAGACCATCGAGGGCCGGCCCGACTACCACGACATCACCCAGCAGATCGCGGACATCGTGGGCGAGTCCGGCATCCAGGAGGGCATCGTGAGCGTCATCTCGGCGCACACCACCTGCTCGGTGTTCGTCGAGGAGTTCGACCACGACCGCACGCCGGCGGGGCAGACCTTCCTGCAGGCCGACCTCGATGACGGCCTCGCGCGCGTCTTCCCCGAGCAGCACGACTGGAAGACCTATCGCTACCCGGGCCTCCAGCATTTCGAGGAGGTCGAGACCTGGCCGAACCTCGACGCCTGGCTGCCCGGCGGCGACCGCACCAAGCTGTGGAACGGCGACGCGCACCTGCGCGCGACAATCGTCGGCAGCAGCGTCACTCTCGAGGTGGGCGACGGCACGCTGCAGACGGGCGAGACGACCTCGGTGTACTTCGTCGACTTCGACCGCTGCCGCGAGCGCACGCGCCGCTGCCGCGTCGTCGTCATCGGCGACTGAAAACATGACAAGGGGGACAGTCCCCTTTGTCATATTGCGTGCAATCGAATCGTGGGTGGGGGAACGACATGCCGAAACCGCTGATAGTGACGTCGACGCGCGTGTTCACGGGCGTGGGCGACGGGGCGCGTCCGCTGGCGCTGCTCGTCGAGGACGGCCGTATAGCGGACGCCTTCCCGCCCGAGCTCCTCGCCGAGCGCGCGCCCGCCGGGGCCGAGCACGTCGACTTCGGCGATGCGCTCGTCACGCCCGGCCTGCACGATGCGCACATGCACGTGCTGCACGCGGCGCTCTTCCCGTCGGCGCTGGCCACCGAGCACGCGGGGACGAGCGAGGCCGAGTGCGTCGCCCACATGCGCGCCTTCGCCGCCATGCGTCCCGATGACGGCTCGTGGCTCATGAGTCACGGCTGGCGCGAGACGCTCTGGGACCCGCCCCTCATGCCCAGCCGGGCCTCCCTCGACGAGGCCTTCCCGAACCGTCCCGTCGCCATGTACTCGGGCGACGCCCACACGCTCTGGGTGAACTCCGCGGGGCTCGCCAGGCTCGGCATCTGCGAGGAGAGCGTGCCGCCCGAGGGCGGCGCGTACGAGCGCGACGAGCGCGGCCGGCTCACTGGCATCCTCCAGGAGACGGCGGCCATGGTGGCCGTCGCCCAGGTGGTTGGGAGCTTCTCCACGGAGGAGCTCGTCGGCATCTACCGCGACTTCTTCGCCCGCCTTTCGTCCATGGGCATCACCGGCGTCTGCGACATGGCGCTCTCCACCATCCCGGGCGGCGACGGCATCAATGCGAATGTCTACGAGGCGCTCCTCGCGGCGGGCGAGCTGGACGTGCGCGCCCACCTCTTCCCCTGCCTGGGTGACGACCTCGCGCAGCTCGAGGACCTGCAGGCGCGCCTGACGGGGGAGATGCTGCGCGCCCCGGGCTTCAAGCAGTTCTTCGACGGGGTATCGAGCCAGCATACGGCCTGGTGCTCCGAGCCCTATGCGAACCCGCGCTTCGCGGGCGACGCGGGCCGTCCCACCATCGAGCCGGCGCGCATGCGCGAGTTGGTGCTGGGGGCAGCCGGTCGCGGTCATGCCGTGCGCATCCACACCATCGGCGATGCGGCCGTGAGCGAGGCCATCTCCATCTTCGAGGAGGCACACGCGCGATTCGGCCGGCCGACGCAGGGTGCCCACACCATCGAGCACGTGGAGGACATCGCGGCGGCAGACATCGCGCGGATGGCACGGATCGGCCTCGTGGCCTCCGTGCAGCCGCCGCACGTCACCATCGATTGCAGCCAACCCGACCGCGACCTGGGCCCCGAGCGCGCGGCCCGCATGTGGCCCTTCGCGACCTTCCTGCGCGCTGGCGTGCCGATGGCGTTCGGGACGGACGCGCCGGTGGTGCCGCCCGATCCGATGGAGGTTCTCTACACCGCCGTCACCCGCCAGCACCCGTCGACGCACGAGCCGGCAGGCGGCTGGCATGCGCAGGAGCGGGTGAGCGTTGCAGATGCGCTGCGGGCGTATGCGGCGGGCTCGGCCGTCGCGGTCGGGCGCGCGGATGAGCTGGGGACGCTCGAGCCCGGCAAGCTGGCCGACCTCGTGGCCTGGGACGTCGACCTGCTGTCCTGCGAGCCCGACGAGCTGCTCGGCGCCCGCCCGCTCGCCACCTTCGTCGGCGGACGACGCGTGAGCTAGCCGCAGGGACGCCTTCGCGGAGTGGAAGGCTGCCAGGTCGGATTCGCCCCTCAGGTCTGATACGATTCTCGCAGGAAAACGCCGGAGAAGGGAATCGGCCATGAAGGATGGGTTCGTATCTGTCGCAGCCGTCTCGCCCGAGGTGCGCGTCGCCGATGTCGACGCCAACATTGCCGCCATCATCGATGCCGCGACGCATGCCGCCGAGGCCGGCGCGAAGCTGGTCGTGATGCCCGAGCTCGCCATCTCGGGCGCCACCTGCGGCGACCTCTTCTACCAGGAGGAGCTGCTCGATGCCTGCGAATCCGGACTCGCGCGCATCGCCGTCGAGACGGGCGAGCTCGACGCCGTCCTCGTGCTGGGCACGCCCGCCCGCGTGAACGGCAAGCTCTACGACTGCGCCGCCGTCGTCTCGTCCGGCCGCATCCTGGGCCTCGTGCCGCGCCGCGTGCTCAGCTCCGAGCTCGCGCGCCAGTTCTCGGCCGCAGGATCGGAGGCCGTGCTCGTCGACTTCGCCGGCAGCCACGACATCCCCTTCGGCTCGAACCAGCTCTTCGCCTGCGATACGATGCCGGGCCTCGTGCTGGCCGCCGAGCTTGGCGACGATCTCGTCGCACCGCGCCAGCCCTCCACGCACCACGCGCTCGCCGGCGCCACCGTCATCTGCCACCTGGCCGCAACGCCCGAGCTCGTCGGCTCGCCCGAGCTGCGCCGCTCGCTCGCGACGTTCCAGAGCCGCCGCCTCGTCTGCGCCTACGTGATGGCGAACGCTGGGGCGGGGGAGTCCACCACCGATGCCGCCTACGGCGCGCACAACATCGTCGCCGAGTGCGGTCGCATCCTCGCCGAGAGCGCGCCCTTCGGCGACGGCGTCGCCCAGAGCGAGGCGGATGTGCAGCTCATCGCGAACGAGCGCCGTCGCAGCCAGGACTTCCGCGGCGCGCCGTCGCCCGATGCGGCCGGCTATCCCGTGAGCTACTTCGCCCTCGAGCAGGGCGTCACCCGCCTCACGCGCCGCATTGAGCCCAACCCCTTCGTGCCGGCCGACGATGAAGAGCGCGAGAGCCGCTGCGAGCACATCCTTTCCATCCAGGCGACGGGCCTCGCCAAGCGTCTCTCCCATGTGGGGTCGCAGCGCGCGGTGCTGGGCATCTCCGGCGGCCTGGATTCCACGCTCGCCCTGCTCGTCACCTGCCGCGCCTTCGACGCGCTCGGCCTTTCGCGCGACGGCATCCTCGCCATCACCATGCCCGGTTTCGGTACCACGGGCCGCACCTACGACAACGCCTGCCGGCTCACGGAGGCGCTCGGCGCGACGCTGCTCGAGATCGACATCCAGGCGTCCGTGCGTCAGCACTTCGCCGACATCGGCCACGACGAGGCCGAGCACGACGCCACCTACGAGAACTCGCAGGCCCGCGAGCGCACGCAGATCCTCATGGACGTGGCCAACGCCGAGGGCGGCCTGGTGGTGGGGACGGGCGACCTGTCCGAGTTGGTGCTGGGCTGGGCCACCTACAACGGCGACCACATGAGCATGTACGGCGTCAACGGCGCCATCCCCAAGACGCTCGTGCGCCATCTCGTGCGCCATGTGGCCAACACTTGCGGCGACGTGGTCGTCGAGCGCACGCTGCTCGACGTGCTCGACACCCCCGTCTCGCCCGAGCTCCTGCCGGCCTCGGCCGACGGCACCATCTCGCAGCGCACCGAGGACCTGGTGGGACCCTACGAGCTGCACGACTTCTTCATCTATCAGGTGCTGCGGCATGGGTTCGGCCCGGCGAAGGTGCTGCGGCTCGCACGTGAGGCGTGGGGCGCGACCTACGATGACGACACAATCGAGAAGTGGCTGCGAGTGTTCCTGCGGAGGCTGTTCTCGCAGCAGTTCAAGCGCAGCTGCCTGCCGGATGGGCCGGCCGTGGGCAGCGTCGGCATCTCGCCGCGCGGCGGCCTCGCCATGCCGAGCGACGCCCTGGCCGCTACCTGGCTCGCCTCCCTCGACTAAGGGCGCGGGAAAGAGCCGCCCTCATTCGCGATTCTCGGGGCGCCAAAAATCTAAGTGCGGAAATGTGAGATTTTTCGCATCCGCGTTGTTAGAACCTGGCAAGCTGGGTACCATCACTAACGTTGGCTATTAGTGATTCCGATTGGGAATCGCCTATGTTGGAGGAGGCATCCATGAAGCTCAAGCCACTGGGAGATCGCGTTCTCGTCAAGCCCGCGCCCAAGGAGGAGAAGACCGCGTCCGGCCTCTACATCTCGTCCGGCGCCCAGGAGAAGCCGCAGCGCGGCGAGGTCGTCGCCGTCGGCGCCGGCAAGGTCGGCGAGGATAACGTTCGCATCCCCCTCGACGTCAAGGTGGGCGACCAGGTCTACTACGGCAAGTTCGGCGGCAACGAGGTCAAGGTCGACGACGAGGAGTTCATCCTCCTG
>CACZNT010000154.1 GCA_902782635.1 uncultured Coriobacteriaceae bacterium | reverse complement strand
CTGGCCGGACACCGTGAGGTTGGTGGGAGAGCCGAAGAAGTCCGCAGAGAAGTCGGGCTCGCCGGCGTCGGTGAGAGGGATGTCGGCCATGTCGAGCGTGGTGACGCGGAACATCTCGCCCGCGCCCTCGGCATCGCTCGCCGTGATGATGGGCGTGTTCACGTAGACGAAGCCGCGCTCCTGGAAGAAGCGGTGGATGGCGAATGCGGCGACGCTGCGCACGCGGAAGACCGCGCGGAAGAGGTTGGTGCGCGGGCGCAGGTGCTGGATGGTGCGCAGGAACTCGACGCTCGTGCGCTTCTTCTGCAGCGGGTAGTCCGGCGCCGAGGGGCCCTCCACCTCGATGGACTCCGCCTGCACCTCGATGGGCTGCGGGGCATCGGGCGTGAGCTTGAGCTCGCCGGTCACGATGAGCGCGGCGCCGACGTTCTGGGAGGCGATCTCGTCGTAGGCGGCGAAGCGCTCGCGCGCCATGACCACCTGCAGGTCGGCGAAGCACGACCCGTCGTTGATGGTGACGAAGGCGAAGTTCTTCATGTCGCGAATGGAGCGAACCCAGCCGCAGACCGTGACGGTCGTGCCGCCGAGGCTCGGGGCCTGGTCGAAGAGGGTTGCGATGGTGGTGCGCTGCATGGGTCCTCCTATATATGTCTAAGGCGACGCATCACCCCCTACCTTAGCGCAAGCCGGCCCCTCGAAAGGCCCGCAATGGCGCCCATCCGCCGCCCCACATGGCGCCAGTCGCGCCCATCGCCGAAAAATGGGACGGGCAGGGGACGTCTTATGTCCGACTGAAGGTTCAAATTGCTAGATTTGGGAATAACCGTATCGGCGCCGGCATCGGACACGGGGTCCTCGTCGCCGGCACAAGACGAAAGGTGAACACTATGGCTATTTTCGAGCGCGTCGCAGACATCCTGAAGGCCAACATCAACGACCTCATCGACAGGGCGGAAGATCCCGAGAAGATGGTCAAGCAGCTCATTGTCGAGATGGACAAGGAGATCGACAAGGCCACGCAGGCCCTCGGGCAGGCCATGGGCTCCCAGAAGGTCGCCGCGATGGAGCTGGCAGACGCCAAGGCAGCCGCATCCGACTGGAACGACAAGGCGAAGCTCGCCCTCAAGGCCGGCAACGAGGTCCTCGCCAAGAAGGCCCTCGACGCCAAGGTGGGCGTTGACGAGCAGGTCGAGGCCCTCCAGGCCAACTACGACAAGATCACCGAGAACGTCGACAAGCTGAAGGCCCAGGTCGAGGAGCTCAAGATGAAGCTCGACGAGGCCCGCAGCCGCCAGAACGTCCTCATCGCCCGCTCCAAGATGGCCGCCGCGGCCCAGTCCACGGCCGTCACCATCAACTCCTCCACCACCGACTCGGCCTTCGCCAAGCTCGACGCCCTCGAGCGCAAGATCGCCGAGAAGGAGGCCACGGCCGAGGCCTACGCCGGGATCAACACCAACGAGATCATCATCTCCGACGAGGACGAGTTCGCGAAGCTCGAGCATGCTGCTGCCGTCGAGGACCAGCTTGCCGCCCTCAAGAAGGAGCTCAAGATCAAGGACTAGCGCCTCATCCGGGGCCGGCGCTGCCGGCCCCTCTCTCGGGGTGCGCCCGCGCGCCGAGGGCCCGTGGCACTGACACCGCGTTCGCAAAGGAACCAGCATGGACGATCTTCTCTTCTGGCTTCTCATATTCGCTCTCGTCGTGATCGTCATCCCGATGATCATGCAGAACAGGAATGCGAGAAAGCAGGTGGGCTCCGGCCAGAGCGCCAACTCGGGCGCCAAGGCAAAGATGGCCGAGGACATCAAGGCAACCCAGACCTCGCGCGTGGCCGACCAGGTGGAGATCCTGGACGACCTCGCGGCCACGTCGAAGAACCCCAACTATCGCCAGTATTGCGAGCTGGTGGGCACTTCGCAGGCCGAGGGCGGCGTGGTTGCCCCCTACAGCCGTCGCCAGGTAGCCTTCTACGACATCCGCTGCTATCGCATCGATCGCGTTGGCGGGCAGCAGACCGAGACCCTCGTGGCGCACGAGCGCTCGATTGACCCGTTCTACTTCAAGGACGCGTCCAGCGACGAGCCCATCTACGTCGACCTCGAGTCGTTCGGCAACAACGCGCTGCTCATCAACTCGACGAACCACGTCGAGGGTCCCAATTCCGACTTCGCCAAGGCCGTCGAGGCCTCGGGTGCCGCAGCCAAGGGCGGCTCGGGCGGGACTGCGCTCGCAGCCGTCGCGCACATGGCGGACAAGGCCGACAACCTCATCGCCAACCTGCGCGCTCGCGCGCCGCGCATCAAGTTCCCCACCCTCACGCCGCAGTACGCATTCGCAGGCGCCGGCGCGGGAGCGTTTGGCGGGCAGGCTGCCCTCGAGGGCGAGCGCGGCCCCAAGATGCTGCTCGCATCGCGTCGCGGCCAGCAGGGCGGCTCCAAGATCAGGCCCGGCGGCTCCAACAAGGGAATCACCATCAACGTCGGCGGCACCGGTTTCGGCAGCTTCGGTGGGATGCCCCAGGGCCTGGGAAGCTTCCTGGGCGGCTCGGGCGGCTTCGGGTTTGGCGGCATGGTGCCGGGCTACTACGGCAGGCCACGCCCGTCGTCTTCCGCCGACCTCGGCGGCATGCTCGTGGGCATGGCCCTGAGCTCGATCCTGGATTCCCTCGCCAGCTCGTCTGCCTCCACCGGCGGGCGCCCGAACCAGAGCTCCAACAATGGCTTCCTGGGATATCGCCTGGTTGAGGACATCGTGCCGCTCAACAGCCCGGTGTACTGCATCGGCGAGATCTATCGCCAGGGAACCAACGTCTACATGGGCAGGTCCACCTCGGAGGAGTACCCCACGTACTACTTCGCGACCAAGCCCGAGACCGAGGTAATCGCCTCACTCGGCAAGTAGGCTCGAGCACAAGCGACCTTTGAGGGGAGGGGCCCACGCCCCTCCCCTTTTCTTGTACGGTATCTTGCGCGGATGAGGGCTACCTCACGAGCGAGGTCATCTCCCCCTGGCTGAGCAGGCTCACGCGATGCATGGCGCGGCTGATGGCGGTGTAGAGCCTGCGCCTGGCGAGCGGCTCGTCGGGATAGACCTCTGCCTGCGCGTCGGCAACGATGACCTGGTCGAACTCGAGCCCCTTCGCATAGGCGAGGTCCATGAGGACGACGCCCTCGGCGGGAAGCGAGTCTTCCTTGCGCAGCCGCACCACCTCGTCGGCCAGCTGGCGCGAGAGCCAGTGGGCGCGATCGCGCGTGGCGCACACCACGGCGCAGAGCCCGCCCTGCTCGCGGGCCAGGGCAATCTCCTCGCGCAGGCAGCGCAGGTAGCCCTCCGCCTCGACCGGTCCCTCGATGATGCGCGGGTCGACGCCCTCGCGACGCACCGATGAGCGCGTCTCGCCAGCGTCCTCTCCCAGCACATGCCAGAACAGGTCGGTGATCTCCGGCGACGAGCGGTAGCTCGTGAGCAGGCGGCATTCGTCCACCGAGCCATGGGTGGCGGCAAACACCTCCCGCATCTCGGAGAAGCTCGCTGTCCCCTCGAAGATCGCCTGGCGCTCGTCGCCCAGCATGAGGAAGTGGGCACCGGAGAAGTAGCGCGCCAGGACCATGAGCTGCGCGCGCGTGTAGTCCTGCACCTCGTCGACCATCACGAAGCGGGCGGCCTTGTCGCCGGGCCCGCAGAGGATGCTCCTCAGGTAGAGCCACTCCGCAGCGTCCAGCGCATCCGCGCCGAGGATCGACATGCCGATGCGGTCGATGCGCAGCCACGCGCAGCGCTCGATGTCATCGTGGAGCGACCCGAAGCGATGGCGCAGGTACTGCCTGGTATAGGACACGGTCTCGCGCTCGTCCTCGGGGCTCACGGGCGCGCCGAAGATGCGCACCTGCTCGTCGACGTCCAGCGAGAGCATCTCCTCCTGGAAGTCGGCGTCGGACCCCATGCGCTCGATCTTGCGGTCGAGCTTGTCGTGGAGCTCCTCCTTGGCAAGGGCAATCCGCCTGGGACCCATGGGCGCGCGGGGGAACTTCGCCACGGCCGAGGCGATCTGCGACGGGCGCACCAGCGTGATGCCGTCGGCGGCAAGCGGGCGGAAGTCCTGCTCGGAGAGCTCGAGCCCGGCAATGGCCCCCTCGAGCGCCTCGAGGCGGGCCGGGTCGCAGTCGCGGCCATCGTCTCGGTCCTCGAGCCCCAGCGTCGCCAGGAAGCCCGACCAGGTGAGGGTCTGCGGGTTCGCCTCGCCCAGGCTGGGGAGCACCGCGTCGATGTAGCGCTCGAAGATGGGGTTGGGCGTGAAGAGGTAGACCTGCTCCGGCGAGAGCGTCTCGCGCTCGCGGTAGAACAGGAAGGCGACGCGCTGGAGCAGCACGCTCGTCTTGCCCGAGCCCGCGATGCCGTTCACCAGCAGCGCCGGCACGTCCTCATGGCGCACGACCTCGTTCTGCTCGCGCTGGATGGTGGCGGTGATGGCCTGCAGCTTCTCGGAGTGGTGGCTGGTGAGGGCCTGCAGGAGCAGCGGGTCCTCGATGGCAACCGTGGTGTCGAAGAACATCCTCAGCACGTCGCGCTGGATGTCGAACTGCCGACGGCCGAGGAGCTCCACGTCGCGGCGACGGCCATCCACGGAGAACGAGGTCGGCCCCGTCTCCTGGTTGTAGTAGGTCTCAGCCACGGGGCTGCGCCAGTCGACGACGAGCGGCTTGTGATTGTCGTCGGTGATGCCGGCCGCGCCGATGTAGATCTCGCGCGGCTCGGCGCCGGAGCGCATCCGGAGCACGACCTTGGCGAAGTAGGGCTGCACCAGGAGCAGGAGCGTCCTGCGCAGGCGGTCGAGCGCGAAGTCGTGGCGCTGGTTGAACGCGTCGATGACGGAGTTGAGGGTCTCGATGGCGGCAAGCGTCTCCATCGACTCGTCGACGCCGCCGAAGTCGGGCCTGATCTCCTCGCTCATGTCGACGAGATCCTGGCGCGCGATCTTCTGGTTGACCTCGATGTCGTCGATGACGGCGTCGTGAATCTCCTGGATCTTCGCGTACACCTCGCTGAGGTGCGCCTGCTCTTGCTCGTGCGTCTTGTCCATCTGCCTCCCGCCCGAAAAAACCGACATATTAGCGTAGCGCAACCGCGCCGCCCGCGCACCCCATCGCGTGCGCAACATACAATGTGGCCAACCGGAGAAGGGAGAGACATGCTCGTCAACCTCGCAGACATCCTCGCAATCGCCGAGCAGAACAACATGGCGGTCGCGGCCTTCAACTCGCCGAGCCTCGAGTCGGTGCGCGCCGCCATCGACGCCGCCGAGCAGCTGGGCTATCCCGTCATCATCGACCACGCCCAGGGCCATGAGTCGGTGGTCCCCCTGGACGTGATCGGCCCCGTCATGGTGGAGCTCGCCGAGCGCTCGAGCGCCACGGTCTGCATCCACCTCGACCACTGCGAGGACCTCTCCTACCTGCGTCGCGCCCTGGAGATCGGCTTCTCCGGCGCCATGTTCGACGGCTCGATGCTCCCCTACGAGGAGAACGTCGCCAACTCGCGACGCGCCGCCGAGATGTGCGCCGGCTTCGGCTGCGGGCTCGAGTGCGAGCTGGGCAGCATGGGCGCCCGCGAGAGCGGCGCCGGCCACGAGGAGGAGAACGAGGCCACAGCCGGCCTCGAGGCCGTCCACACCGACCCCGACCAGGCCGCCGAGTTCGTCGCCTCCACGGGGCTCGATGCGCTTGCCTGCTCCTTCGGCACGGTTCACGGCCTCTACAAGGGCGAGCCCAAGCTGGCCTTCGATGTGCTCGAGGCCATCCGCGCGCGTGTGGACGTCCCCCTGGTGATGCATGGTGGGTCGGGCGTGGGCGACGACGACTACCACCGCGCCATCAACGCCGGCATTCGCAAGATCAACTACTACACCTACGGGGCCAAGTACGCCGGCGAGGCCGCGTTCGACCGCGCCCGTGCGCTGCGCGAGACCTCCGAGGAGGCGCCCGTGTACTGGCACGACCTCACGACGGCCGCCTACGAGAGCCTGCGCTCGACCTATGAGCAGGTGATGACCGTCTTCGCGAACGGCGCCAAGCCGCTGGCCTAGGCAGGCGGCTAGCCGCGCACCTCGAGGGTCGCAAGCAGGGCAAGGTGGTCGGTGCCGTCGATGCGGATGGTCTCGAGGCCACCCACGGCGATGCGCTCGTCATCTGCGAAGACGATGTGGTCTATCTCGATGAGGGGCGGCACCGGCAGGCCCTCCCAGGAGGGAAACGTCATGTGGAAGCCCTCGCCCGCCGCCTCGGAGGCATCGAGGAAGCTCGTCCCGAGGAGCGAGCGGAACGACGCGTGGTTCCAGGTGGAGTTGAAGTCCCCCATCACCACGTAGCGATGGTCGTACTCCGAGAGCGAGGCAATGGTCGACAGCCCCTCGCTCCACAGGTCCTGGCCGCCCAGGTGCGGCGAGCTGGGGTGGCATGAGACGAAGCGCAGCGTGAGCTCCCCCATGTCAATCGAGCCGGCGCTCATGGCCGAGAGGTCCATGGGCAGCAGGTCCTCGCTCGCATCCGACATCTCAACGCGGCTGAACAGGCAGTTGAGGCCGCCGTTGTCCCAGCGGCCGGCCACGGAGTCCACATGGTAGGGCAGCACCTCGCCCATGCCGGCGGCGTCGAGTTCCTCGAGGAACGACCAGCTCACCTCCTGCAGCGCCAACACCTCCACGTTACGCTCGCGGACCGCCTGGACGACCTGCGCGGCATCGGCATGCCCGTTTTTGGTGTTGAGCGTCATGAGGCGCATCACGTTGTCGTCCGGATCGGCGCGCGTGGCCGCGATCACGCCCGCCTCAGGGCTTATCGGCCTATCGGGAATGACGAAGCCCAGGTGCCAGAAGGCGAGGAGGGCAACGCAGGAAAACGACACGATGGCGAGCAGCCAACGCCGCCAGAGGAGCGCCAGGCCGAGGCAGATGAGCGCGGGGATAGCCAGCCACGGGACGAAGGAGACGACCTCGGGCACGACGCTTCTCACGGAGCGCTCGATGGGCAGCATGCGCATGGCACATGCTGCGACAATCCCGATGATCACGAGCCAGAGCACGGCTGAAAGACACCCGTGGCGTCCGCCCGAGCGGCTGCTCCCAACCCCATAATCCTCGAACTCGCGCGTCACGGCCATGCCTCCCCTCCTGCCGATTCTCGATTCTAGCCCACGCGTGCGGCGCAGGCCACGTACCATCAGGTATGGGAGGACGAAGATGGCAGAGATTGCACATGTCGAAGATGCGCACTGGGAATACGCGGTCTACATGCTCGCCTGCGCGGGCGACACCATCTACACCGGCATAACGACCGACGTCGTGCGTCGGCTTCGCGAGCACCTCTCGGGGCTCAATCCTGGGGCGCGCTACACGCGCTCCCACCAGCCCACCGCGCTCCTCGCGCTTTGGGACGCCCGCAACCGCGCCGATGCGTCGGCCCTGGAGTGGCACATCAAGCACCTGTCCCGCGAGCGCAAGGACGCGCTCGTCCGGGGAAGCATCACCGCCTCGGAGCTCGTCGGGGAGGATGCGGAGTTCGCACGCGTCGACGAGTCGGTGATCGCGGAGCTTTGGGCCGAGGCGATCAGGATGCTGGCCTAGCCCAGCTTGGCCTCGAGAAGCTGCCTGAAGAGTTTGGGATTGCCCGAACCGCCTGCCTCTGCCATGCACTGCCCGACGAGGTAGCCGATCACCTGCACCTTGCCCGCGCGATACTGGCGGATCTGCTCCTCGCAGCGTGCGAGCACCGCATCGACATGCGGCTCGAGCGCAGACGCATCGGTCGTCTGCCGCATGCCGCGCGCGTCCACGATGCCCTCTGGGTCTTCGTCCGTCCCATCTATGACCTCGAGCACCTCGCGTGCCTGGGCAAAGGTGATGGCATCCTCTGCCAGCAAGTTCGCAATGCCTGCAACCTGCGCCGCCGAGAGCGCCTCGAAGCCGGGAACCATGTTCACCACCACGTTGGCCACCATGGGAGCATGCCCCTCCCCAGCCAGGCGCGCGGCCTCATCGAAGAGGGCGGCCGTTGCTGGGACGCCTGCGATGAGCTCGGCATCTGATCGCCTGAGGCCAAGCTCTGCCACATAGCGGTCGCGCCTGGCGCCGGGAAGCTCCGGCATGCGCGCACGGCATTCCTCGACGAACTCCTCCGAGAGGTCGAAGGGGGCGAGGTCTGGGTCGGGGAAGAGCCGGTAGTCGTCTGCAGCCTCCTTGGCGCGCATGACGATGGTGCGCCGGCGCGCGGGCTCGAAGTGGCGCGTCTCCTGGCAGATCTCGCCGCCTGCCTCGAGCACCTCCGCCTGACGGCGAATCTCGAACTCCAGGGCGTCATGCAGGCTCTTGAGCGAGTTCAGGTTCTTGAGTTCCGTCTTCGTGCCCAGCTCCGTGGTGCCGCGCCGTCTGAGCGAGATGTTGCCGTCGCAGCGCATCGACCCTCCCTCGAGCGAGCAGTCGGAGATGCCCAGGGCGAGGATGGTCTGCCGGAGCCGCTCCACGAACAGGCGCGCCTCTGCGGGAGTCCGCAGGTCGGGCTCGGTGACGAGCTCGATGAGGGGCGTGCCGCAGCGGTTGTAGTCGATGAGCGACGCGGAGGCATCGGCGATGCGCCCCTCCCTGCCGCCCAGATGCACCATCTTCGCCGCATCCTCCTCGAGGTGTATCCGCTGGATGCGCACGGGCGAGACATACGACCCGTCCTCGGCCTTCGCGATGGAGCCGTCCGGGCGCTCCGCCGCCGCATCACCCGCCACCTCGAGGTCGAGCTGCCCATGCATGCAAAAGGCCACCGGACCCTGCGTGGTCTGGTAGTTCTTGGCCATGTCCGGATAGAAGTAGTGCTTGCGATAGAACCTCGAGCGGGACATTATCTGGCAATTCGTGGCTAGGCCGGCCATCACGATCGAGCGCACCGCCTCCTCGTTGGGGACGGGCAGCGCCCCAGGAAGTCCCAGGCAGACGGGGCAGACGTTGGCGTTGGGCTCATCATCTCGCGAGATGCGGCAACCGCAGAGGAGCTTGGTCTTGAGGGCCGTGAGCTCGACGTGCACCTCGAGGCCGATGACGGCCTCCCAATCGAGGAGCAGCTCCGCGAGCGGCCTCATCGAGGAACGCTCCCCTTGCCGGCGAAGCTCGGGGCGACGCCCAGCGTGCCCACCTGGACCTCCAGCACACGCGCGAATCTGAGGAGCAGCGCGTCGGCAAAGGCCGGCCCCTGCAGCTGCGCGGCGATGGGCAGCCCGCTCTGCGCCCCGAGCCCCACGGGAACCGAGATGGCGCAGCTGCCCGCGATGTTGTTCGAGATCGTGAACGTGTCCGAGAGGTACATCTGGGTGGGGTCGCTTATCTCGCCGAAGGCGAAGGCTGCGCGCGGGCTCGTCGGCATGAGGATGACGTCGCACGACTCGAAGGCGCGCTCGTAATCGGCGGTGATGAGCGAGCGCACCTGCTGCGCCGGATAGTAGTACTGCTCGTACACGCCGCTGGCCAGCAGGTAGGCGCCGAGCATCTGACGGCGCTTCGCCTCCATCCCAAATCCGCGCGCGCGGCTCTTTGCCGTCTGCTCGGCGAGCGTCGCGCACCCGGGCTCCTGGTAGCCATAGCGCACCCCGTCGAAGCGCGCGAGATTGGAAAACGCCTCGCAGGGGCCCAGGACGTAGTAGGCTGCGATGGCGCTCGAGATGTTGGGGAGCTCCACCTCCACCCTGGTGGCGCCGGCGTCCTCTAGGGCACGCTCGGCCAAGCGCAGGCCGGCGCGCACCTCCTCGGTGAGGCCCTCTGCCTCCATGAGATCTGCCACCACGCCGAAGCGCATCCCCTCGATCCCCTGGTCGAGGGTGGCGGAGAAGGCCGCGTCCAAGTCGCGGCTCGTGGAGTCGAGCGGGTCGCGGCCGCCTGCGGTTAGGGCGTCCATGGCAACGGCGACGTCAGCCACCGTGCGGCCCAGGGGACCCACCTGGTCGAGCGAGCTGCCGAAGGCAACCACGCCATAGCGAGACACCGCCCCGTAGCTGGGCTTGAGGCCGACGACGCCGCAGAAGCTCGCAGGCTGGCGGATGGAGCCGCCCGTGTCGGAGCCGAGCGCGAGGGGAACCTCTCCCGCCGCGACGGCCGCCGCTGAGCCCCCGGAGGAGCCGCCGGGCACCCGGCCCGTGTCCCAGGGGTTCATCGTGGGATGGAAGTAGCTCGTCTCGGTTGAGGAGCCGAAGGCGAACTCGTCCATGTTGGCCTTGCCGACGGGCGTGGCCCCCGCATCGAGCATGCGGCGGACGCAGGTTGCGGTGAAGACGCTCTCGTAGTCCTCGAGCATGCGGGATGCGCAGGTAGTGTGCGTGCCGATGAGGTGCATGTTGTCCTTGAAGGCGACGGGCACGCCCGCAAGCGGCCCCAGCCTCTCGCCGGCGGCGCGCTTCGCGTCAGTCGCCCGGGCTGCATCGAGCGCGAGCGCGGCCGACACCTCGATGAAGGCCTGCACCGCGGGCTCGCGCGCCTCGATGGCGGCCAGGCTCGCCTCGGCCACCTCCACAGCCGAAAGCTCGCCTGATGCGACGGCGCTCGCGATCTCGACGGAGCCGAGCTGGTCGACCGTCTCCATCACTGCTCGCCTCCCCCATCGCCCAGGATCGAGGGCACGCGAAACGACCGGCCCTCATGGGAGGCCGCATTGCCGAGCGCCTCGTCAATGCGCAGCGCGCGCTCGGCGTCGGGCGCATCATCGCGCATGACGTTTGCGAGCTCGCCGATGGGCTGGAAGGTGGGCTCGACGCCCTCGAGGTCGTATTGACGGATGGGCTCGAGCATCTCGATGGCTTCGTTCAGGTAGTCGCGCATCTCCGAAAGCTCGTCCTCGGTGAATGCAATGCGCGCGTACCTTGCGATCGCGCGCACGTCATCAAGGGAAAGGGACATATGAGCTCCTAGCGATATTGGATACCAGCCCATGATAGAGCAGGCTGATGGAGGACGCGCGAATGCCCGCGCGCGAGCGCCTCCGATGGGCTGGGGGTGAGGGCGACGGCGCATCGTTTCCCCACGTTGTGGGTGCCATGCAGAAGGAGTAGAATATGCTGTTGACGGCGCAGATTGCGTCGCCCATAGAAGGGATCATCATGAAGACGAAACGTTGCCCCTGGATCCTGCCAGCCCTCATCATCCTCATGCTCGCGACCCTGCTCGTAGGGCCCTCGCCCGCCTTCGCGGACGAGGGGTCAATCCCGCCGGACGAGATTGCGCAGGCGGAAGCGCAGGTACCTGAGGCCGACATCGTGCCGGAGGCTGTCGTCGCCTCGCCGCAGCCAGATGGCAACGACGACCCCGCGCCCATCGACAGCTCGCCTGATGGCCAGGCTGACACGCCTGCGGAGAGTCCGGAGGCCGCTCCCTCCCAAGATGATACCCTCCTGGCAAACGAGGGGGCGGACGGCTCCCAGCTGAATGCCGGCGAAGACGAGACGGCCATGCCGGCCGAGGAGGAGCAGGCTGATTCCCCTGCGGAGATCCCCGCAGACACAATCACAGATGACTCCCAGGTCGTCGAACAGCCCGACCCGATCGCAGCTGAGGGCGCGAATGAGGCACTGTCCGAAGTCGAGCCCGAAGCCGAGGCCGAGGCTGAGGCGGCGCCCCTTCAGATGACGGCAAAAGCGGCCTACAAGGCCGAGCATGCCGGATGGAACCTCGTGAGCGGCAACTACTACTGGTACAACAAGGCGGGCGACACCACGCCGGCCAAGGGGTGGCTCGTGACCCGCCAGCTCCCCTCCGGCGTGACCGGTGGCCTCCAGCGCTACTGGCTCAACGCGAAGACGGGGGTCCTTGCCTACGATACGCTCGTCAACACCGGCTCGGGCGTGTGGACCTACGCGCGCCCTGAGGGCTATGTGGTGCGCGGGAAGTACATCCACGCCGAAAACGGCTACGTCTACCTTGCGGATAACGATGGCAAGCTTGAGAACGTGGGCTGGCTCGTCTCGAAAAGGTATGACGGGCGCAACGAGCGCTACTGGATCGACTCCAAGGCGCATGCCGCCATCCCCGGCTACTCGAGCGCCGGCTGGAACCACTACACCCGCCCCGAGGGCTATGTGGTGCGCGGCAAGTACGTGAGCCCTGAGACGGACTACGTCTACCTGGCGAACAACGACGGCAAGCTCGAGATGGGCGGCAGCGGCAAGGGAGGCTGGCTCGTCACCAAGAAGTATGACGGTCGCAACGAGCGCTACTGGATCGATGCCAAGGCGCATGCCGCCATCCCCGGCTACTCGAACGCCGGCTGGCTTCACTACACGTTCCCATCCAAGGGCTACGTAGCCCGCGGCTCGTTCACCGACACCTACGGGCGCACGGGCAAGGCCAACAACGACGGCAAGCTCCTCACGGCGCGGCCCGTCTGGAACGGCTGGATCGTCACCAGCGCCTTCGGCCAAGGCCTGCAGCGCTATTGGTTCGAGAACGACAATATGGTGAAGGACACGCTGCTCAGCGCGAAGAAGGCCGGCTGGTGGGCCTTTGCCCGTCCCGAGGGGTACGTCGTGCGCGGCAAGTATGTCCATCCCGAGACGGGTCGCGTCTACCTCGCCAACAACGACGGCAAGCTCGCAGATCCAGGCTGGATTGTCACCAACGCATACGACGGCGGATACCAGCGCTACTGGATTGACTCGAAGGCGCATGCGGCGGTGCCAGGCTACTCGAAGGATGGATGGGCGCACTACACCCTCGAGGACAAGGGCTACGTGGCGCGCAATCAGCATCAGTACATAGGAGACGGCTGGTACTACGCCAACAACGACGGGAAGCTCGAGCGCAAGAGCCCGACGGTTGCGCAGGTCATCGAACAGTACGTGAAGTGGGCCGTCGACATCGCCAACGACGACTCCCATGGCTACACCCAAGAACTGGGAAAGCGCTGGGGGCCCGACTACGACTGCTCCTCGCTCGTCATCTCGGCGCTCAAGGCCGTGGGCCTCAAGGTGGGCGATGCCGTCTACACCGGCAACATGAAGAGCGAGCTCACCAAGTACGGCTGGATTTGGATTGAGGACGTCTCCCAGCGCAGGCGCGGCGACATCCTCCTCAACATCCGCGAGCACACCGAGCTCTACCTGGGCAATGGGCAAAACGTGGGCGCTCACATAGCTGAGGACGGCACCGCTATCGGCAAGAAGCCCGGCGACCAAACCGGCCACGAGATCGACGTGGGGCCCTACTGGAGCAAGAACTGGGATGGCATCCTCAGGCTCCAGCGCATCGTGTAGACGCTGGGAAATCACGCGCGAAATCGTCCCCCGTCATGTCATCATGGCGGGGGACGACTCTCATGGAGGACGCATGTACAAGATCATCGCCAGCGACATGGACGAGACCTTCCTCGGACGCGACCACGCCATCCCACCCGCCAATCTCGAGGCACTTCGGCGCATGCGCGAGCTGGGAGTTGCCTTCGTGCCCTCCTCCGGACGTCCCTACGACTCGGTATGGCGCTCCTGCACGCCCGAGGTGCGCGAGCTCATCAAGGGCAGCTACGTGATCTCGCTCAACGGCGCCTGCATCAACCGCGCCGGCATCGACGAGCCGCTCACGAGCCATGGGATGGCATCCGAGCTCATCGAGGAGCTGTTCCGCATCGGCCACGACTACGACGTGGCCATCCACGTCTACGAGATGAGCGGCCGCACCTGGGGATGGAACGTCAAAGACGAGGACAGAAGGGTCATGGAGAGTCTGCTCGACTTCCGCATGCTCGAGCGTGATGGCCTCGACGAGCTTGCAGGGGTCCCGCTCGCCAAGATCCTCTACGACCGCAAGGACCTCCCCTACCTGCATCGCATCGCCGACGAGATCGCCGAGCGCCATCCCGAGCTCGTTGCTCAGTGCGAGATCACCTACTCCTCCGCCCGCTTCCTGGAGTTCTGCCCCAAGGGAGTGGACAAGGCCACGGGCATCCACGACCTCTGCAATATCCTGGGAATCGAGACCTCGCAGGTCATCGCCATGGGCGATTCGCTCAACGACCTCCCGATGATCAAGGCCGCGGGCCTGGGCGTGGCCGTTGCGAATGCGACGGATGGCATCGACGAGTACGCGGGCTACGTCACCGAGGCCGACTGCGACGCAGGGGCCCTCGCCGAGGTCGTCGACCGCTTCCTCTGAATGTGAAGGGAGCCCGCCTCCTCTCCACATTTGCCGGCTTGCAATCTAAATACCTACCTTCTAGTATGAATTGGCTTTCCATGGGTATACAAGCCGCGTAGCAAGACAACGCGAGGAAGCGAGTAGATCATGCCCCAGCCCCTGCTCAGCATCGAGGGCCTTTCCGCCGGCACCGACGAGAAGACCATCCTGCACGACGTCGACCTCACGATCGAGGCCGGTCGCGCCCATGTCCTCATGGGCCCCAACGGTGCGGGAAAATCCACGCTCGGCCACGTCATCATGGGCGACCCCGCCTATGAGGTGAGCGCCGGCACCATCCGCTTCGACGGCGCCGACATCACGGCGGACGCGCCCGACCGGCGCGCACTTGCCGGCATCTTCCTCTCCTACCAGGCGCCCGTCGAGGTGCCCGGCGTCCCGCTGATGAGCTTCCTGCGCACCATCTGCGACAAGCGCCCCGAGCTCAAGATGAAGGGGCGCGCGTTCCGCGCCCGCGTCGAGGAGCTCGCGGAGCAGCTCGACATGGACAAGTCCTACCTCGAGCGCGAGCTCAACGTGGGCTTCTCCGGCGGCGAGAAGAAGAAGGTCGAGATGCTGCAGCTGCTGCTGCTCCAGCCCAAGCTGGCGATTCTCGACGAGACGGACTCGGGCCTCGACGTCGACGCGCTCTCCGTCGTGAGCCGCGGCATCCAGGCCTATCGCGAGACCTGCGACGGGGCGCTGCTGGTGATCACCCACAACACGCGCATCCTCGAGCGCCTCGAGGTCGACCGCACGCACGTCCTCGTGCACGGACGCCTCGTCGCCGAGGGCGGCTCCGAGCTCATCACCCAGATCGATGCCGAGGGCTTCGAGCGCTTCGAGGAAGCCGGCTGCAAGGGCGTGATGTCGTGAGCCAGGAAGCACGCGAGAGGATCGAGAGCGAGCGGGCGCAGGTCGAAGATGCCGACCTGAGCCGCCTCTACGACTTCGCCAAGCCCGAGGAGGGCTACGAGCGCTACGAGGACGGGCTCACCCCCG
>CACZNT010000153.1 GCA_902782635.1 uncultured Coriobacteriaceae bacterium | reverse complement strand
GTCTCCATCGACAACACCAACGGCCACATCCTCGCCATGGTGGGCGGCCGCGACTACAACGTCGACCAGTACAACCTCGCCACCATGGCGCGCCGTCAGCCCGGCTCGAGCTTCAAGGCCATCACGCTGGCCGCAGCTATCGAGCAGGGCATGAACCCGACCGTCACCCTCAACTGCAACTCCCCGCTGCAGATCAGCCCCACCTGGAAGCTGCAGAACGCCGAGGGCATCAGCTACGGCTACATCCCGCTGTCGCGTGCCACCGAGGTGTCCTCCAACACCGGCTACGTGCAGGTGGCCGAGGCCATTGGCGCCGACACCATCGTTGCCACCGCCAAGAAGATGGGCATCAAGACCGACCTCAAGGCCTATCTCTCCATCACGCTGGGCACCTCGGGCGTGCCGCCGGTGCAGATGGCCGAGGCGTACTCCACGCTCGCGACGGGCGGCATCCACCGCGACGCCGTCGCCATCACCCGCATCGAGGACCGCAACGGCAACGTGGTCTACGAGCACGAGGACAATCCCAGCCAGGCCATCTCCCCCGAGGCGGCCTACGCCACCACCAAGGTGCTCCAGGGCGTGGTGACCAACGGCACGGCTGCGCAGATGAACGCCCAGAAGGCGATCTACCAGCCCATCGCCGGCAAGACCGGCACCACCGAGGACTACCGCGACCTCTGGTTCTGCGGCTACACCCCGCAGGTGTCGGTGGCCGTGTGGTGCGGGTACCGCGCCGAGCAGACGGTGCGCGTGTGGGGGTCGGTGGGCCACCCGTACAACACGGCCTGCCCCATGTTCATCCGCTACGTGAACGCCGCGCTGGCAGATGCCCCCTACGAGGACTTCCCCGTGGCAAACGACCCCGAGTACAAGCAGAACTCCTCGTGGAAGTTCAGCCACACGAACTCCTACGGGGATTGGAGCCAGCAGCAACAGCAGGAGGAGACCGACGAGGAACGTGAGGCAGCCGAGCGCGAGCAACAGCAGCGCGAGGCGGCCGAGCAGCGTGCGGCCGAGGAGGAAGCGGCCCGTCGTGCGGCCGAGGAGGAATCGCAGCAGACGCAGCCCGATTCGGGTGGCGAGTCCAGCGGCGGAGAGTCCGGAGGCGGCGAGTCGGGCGGTGAGTCGGGCGGCGACACCGGCGGCGAGTCGGGCGGGTAGTTCGCAGGCACATGAGATGGCGCATCGGGCCCCTCGAAGGAGGGGCCCGATTCTTTGACCGCTCGGCGGGGATGGAGACTCCCCGCGAGGAGATGACTGGGGGCTACGGGGTTGGCCGGAGTACCCCATGAAAACCTATGGGACTTCGCCCCGAAAGGGGCCCGGGGCCGAGGGGTTGGCCGAAACACCCCATGAAAACCTATGGGACTTCGCCCCGAATGACGTTCGGGGGCCGAGAATCAAAGAAAGCACCCCATGAAAACATGGGGTGCTTTGAGATTGCAGATGTCAGGGTCTCGGGCTAGCGCACGGTCCTACGCCATCTCGGCAAGCGCCTCGCGGGCCAGTCGGATCTGCTCCTCGACCGCATCGTGGCCGGTCCCGCCCTCGGAGTTGCGACGGGCAACCACCTGGGTGATGTCGAGCGCGGCCAGCGCGCCCTCGTCGAAGCTCGCGTCCATCTCGGCCAGCTCGTCCACGCTGAGGTCCTGCAGCGTGCGGCCCTCGGCCACGCAGCGCGCCACGACGCGCCCCACCACGGCATGCGCCTCGCGGAAGGGCATCCCCTTGGAGACGAGGTAGTCGGCCAGGTCGGTTGCGGCCATGTATCCCTCGCAGGCGGCCTCGGCCATGTGGTCCACGCGATACGAGAGCGTCCGCATCATCCCCGTCACCGCCATGAGCGAGCCGGAGAGCGTGTCGACAGCATCGAACAGCGCCTCCTTGTCCTCCTGGAGGTCCTTGCCATAGGTGAGCGGCAGGCCCTTGAGCACGGTGAGGATGGAGACGAGGTTGCCGATGGCGCGGCCCGACTTGCCGCGCACCAGCTCGGCGAAGTCGGGGTTCTTCTTCTGGGGCATGATTGACGAGCCGGTGGAATGCGCGTCGTCCATCTCGCAGAAGCCGAACTCGGCCGAGCACCACAAGATGAGCTCCTCGCACAGGCGCGAGAGGTGCACCTGCGCCAGCGCGCAGGCGTAGACGAGGTCGCAGATGAAGTCGCGGTCGGAGACGGCGTCCATCGAATTGGGGATCACGCCCGAGAGCCCGAGGGCCTCGGCCGTGGCCGCGCGGTCGATGGGATAGGTGGTGCCGGCGAGCGCGGCGGCCCCCAGGGGCGAGGCGTCCGCAGCATCGCGCGCGGCCGCCAGGCGGACGTAGTCGCGCCGGAACATCCAGAAGTAGGCCAGCAGATGATGGGCCAGCAGCACGGGCTGCGCCGGCTGCAGGTGCGTATATCCGGGCAGGATGACGTCGCGCGACTCCTCGGCGCGGGCGAGCATGACGCCCGCGAGCTCGGCGCTTGCCGCCATCAGCTGCTCGGCTGCCGCCTTGGCGTAGAGGCGCGTGTCGAGCACCGACTGGTCGTTGCGCGAGCGGCCGGTGTGGAGCCTGCCGCCCGCAGCGCCGATGCGCTCGGTGAGCACGCGCTCGACGGCCATGTGGACGTCCTCGTCGCCGGTCTCGGGGTCGAGGACGAGCGTGCCCTCGGCGAGCTCGTCTGCGATGCCGCGCAGGCCCGCGACGATGGCGTCGGCATCCTCCTGGGAGATGATGCCGCGAGCCGCCAGCATCGTGGCGTGCGCGACGGAGCCCTCGATGTCCTGCGGCCAGAGGCGCGCGTCAAAGGCGAGCGACGCGCCGAAGCGCGCCAGCTCGTCCTCGGGAACCTCGGAGAAGCGCCCTGCCCAGAGCGGCTGGGCAGACGCCGACGTGCCCTCCCCCATCGCCTAGGCCTCCTTCGCCGCGCCCGCGCCGCGCTGCGCCCACACCTTGTTGGGCAGGCCGAAGAGGTCCATGAAGCCCTTGGCGGCCGTGCGGTCGTAGGTGTCGCCGTCGTCGTAGGTGGCGAGGCCGAAGTCGTACATCGAGCTGTCCGACTTGAGGCCGGTCACGGTGCAGCTGCCCTTGTAGAGCTCGATGCGGACGGTGCCGGAGACCGTCTTCTGGGTGTTTGCGATGAAGGCGTCGATGGACTCCTTGAGCGGGGTGTACCACAGGCCGCGGTAGACGCAGCGCGCCCACTCGTGCTCGAGGTCGAGCTTGCAGGCGAGCAGGTCGCCCGGCAGGCACAGGCTCTCGAGGGCCTTGTGGGCGTTGATGATGGTGAGGGCGGCGGGCTGCTCGTAGCACTCGCGGCTCTTGAGGCCCACCACGCGGTCCTCGATCATGTCGATGCGGCCGTAGCCGTTCTTGCCGGCCACCTCGTTGAGGTGCTCGACGAGCTTGAGCAGCCCCATGCGCTTGCCGTCGACGGCGACGGGCAGGCCCTGCTCGAACTCGATCTCCACCACCGTGGGCTCATCGGGGGCGTCCTGGGGATTTGCCGTGATGGTCCAGGCGTCTGCCGGCGGCACGTTCCAGGGGTCCTCGAGAATGCCGCACTCGATGGCGCGGCCCCACACGTTCTCGTCGATGGAGTACGGCGAGCTCTTGGTGACCTCGATCTCGATGCCGTTGGCCGCGCAGTACTCGATCTCGGAGAGACGCGTGGTGAGATCCCAGTCGCGCACCGGGCCCAGAACCTCGATCTCGGGGTCGAGCGCGATGCACTCGAGCTCGAAGCGCACCTGGTCGTTGCCCTTGCCGGTGCAGCCGTGCGCGATGGCGACGGCGCCCTCCTTGTGGGCGATGTCCACCAGGTGCTTGCAGATGATGGGACGCGAGAGGGCCGAGAGCAGCGGGTACTTGTTCTCGTACATCGCGTTGGCGCGGATGGCGTCGGCCACGGCCACGTCGCAGTACTCCTCGCGCATGTCGATGGCGTAGGAGGCCACGGCGCCGAGGGTCAGCGCCTTCTCGCGCACCGCCTCCATGTCCGCGCGCGTGCCGAACTGGCCCACGGCCGCGAAGACGCAGATGACGTCGTAGCCCTGGTTCTGCAGGTACGGGACGAGGCAGGTGGTGTCCAGACCGCCCGAATAGGCAAGCACGACGCGCTTGCGCTCGCCCGATGCCGCCATTGCCTGCTCGCTGTTCTTCTCGCTCATTCAAATCACCTTTCCTCCGGGGCTTGCTCCCCATAGACTCTGGCACGTTCGCTCGTGCCTGCTTACCTTGCTCTGCGATGCCCCTCTGCGGCATCTCGCGTCACACCTGCCCTGGCAGGCGTGCTTTGTCGAAGCGGACTCCCGATGGCGCGCGGCCATCAAGGGCCCGCCATCATCGGACGTTGCGTAGCTTGTTGATGTGGTTCTGGAATTCCTGGCCGGTCTCGGCCGACTCCGCCACGACGAGGATGGTGTCGTTGCCTGCCAGCGAGCCGACGACCTCGGAGAGGTTGGCCGCGTCGATGGCGGCGGCGATACCTGGCGCCGTGCCGGGCTGGGCCTTCACGAGCACGAGGTTGTCGGCGCGATTGACGTCGGTGACCAGCTCGGAGACCATGCGCTGGAGGTGCATGTCCTCGGCGAGCACGTAGATGCCGTCCGAGAGCTTGCGCAGGCCCATGTCCGCGATGTCGCGCGAGACGGTTGCCTGCGTGCAGGCGAAGCCCGCCGCCCCGAGCTCGTCGACGAGGTCACGCTGGGTGCGGATGGCCTTGCCGCGGACGATGTCGCGAATGGCGTCCTGCCTGCTGATGCGCTTCCTCACCACGAATCCCCCGACTGCCAGGATTGCGCCCCTTTGGCGCATTGAGCAAAACCTACGTGAGAATTGCATGAGTGTCAACGTATTCGCAGGTACGCTTCACGCCTTCGTAATAAAAATACATAACAGACGCATCTTTATCCGATTTCTGCAAACGCCCGCCGCGCTCATACCTGTCCCCTTTGTCATGACAAGAGGGACTGTCCCCTTTGTCATGCGCCGGCGTCGAGCCAGCGCTTGCGGGAGGCGAAGTTCCAGACGGCGACCGCCACCGTTGCGATCACCTTCACGAGCATGTAGAGCCTGCTCCCCTCGTAGTCCACGCCAGCCGCGAGGAACGCGTGTTCGCCGCCCCACATGATGACCTCGTTGATGATGAGGCCCACCACCGAGAGGGCGAGGAAGATGGCCAGCTGGGAGCTGCGGGAGAGGTCCTCGCGCGGCACAAAGACGAAGCGCATGGAGGCCAGGTAGTTGAAGGTGACCGACACCACGAAGGAGATGCCCGCCGCGATGATGGGCGACATGTGCGCGTATTCGACGAGCGCCGTCATCACGCCAAAGTCGACGATGAAGGCGAGCACGCCCACCACGCCGAACTTGAGTATCTGCTCGATGAGTCTGCCCATACGCTCCCCCGACTGACATGTCCTGTGGCCTGCCCAAAGCGGCAGGTAATACTATACTCGTGGCTGGAATGCACAAGCTAGCGGGCGTTGCAATCGCCTGAGATTGGACACGTGGTACACATGGCACTCTCAACGCAGGACAGGGGCCGAACGAGCCAGAGGGGCTCGCGCTCGTCGTCGGTTGGCTCGCAGAGGCGCACGCGCAACCGCCAGGGCGGCGCGAATCTCGCGGGCGGATCCTCGCTCAAGTCTCGCAGCATCAACTTCAGCGGGCGCACCCGTCTCCCCGGCTTCCTGGGCCGCCTCTCCAATCGCGGCCTCATCGCGCTGGCCGTGGCCTGCGTGCTGGCGCTCGTGCTCCTGTTCGTCATTGGCGGCTGCGTGCGCAGCTGCAACGCCCGTCGCGCTGCCGAGGAGGCCGCCGCCAAGCTCAATCCGGATGACGCGCGCGTGCAGCTCGGCGTCTCGCCTGAGCTCACCGCGGAGTTCACCCCCATCCTCGACCGCAATGACGCCTTCGCTTGGATCGCCCAGAACGCGACGCTCTACGAGGATCCGCGCATCGTCGAGCTCGCCATGCGCGAGCCCGAGGCCATCGACTTCGTGCGCAACTACCCCGAGTCGGAGAAGACCACCTCGGCGTGGAGCGCCGACGTGAGCTCGGGCATCCCGCAGATCTACAACTGGGACCCGCGCTGGGGCGCCTTCCAGTACGCCGGCCTGCCGCTTGCCGTGACGGGCTCGGGCCCCTGCTCGCTGGCGATGGTCTACGCCGGGCTCACCGGCAAGACCGACAAGAGCCCCGCTGACATCGCGGCGCTGGCCACCACCGACAACCTCGCCACCGGCGACGCGTTCATGTCGGGCGAGTTCTTCGAGCGCGAGGCGGAGAACCTCGGCCTCACCGTCACCAAGCTCGAGCAGAGCACGGCGAGCGTGGTGGACTCCGTGAAGGCGAAGAACGCGGTGATCTGCCTCGTGGAGGCAGGCGTCGTGACCGACGAGCCGCACTGGGTCGTCATCGCCAACGTGCACGAGGAGGATGGCTCGGTTGACGTGTTCGACCCCACGTCCTCCAAGGTGAGCTCGCAGCGCTGGGATGCCTCCACCATCGTGGTCGCCGCCCAGGAGATCTACTCCTTCGGAAGCGCCGCCACCGCCGCCACCACCCCCACCTCGTAGATGAGTCAATTGGCCACGTCCCCATCGACTCGCTAAAAATGATGCCCGCCCCGGAAGGGGCGGGCATTTACTTGTGCGAACGTGCCTGCGGGCTGCCGCCCCGGCGAGAAGTCCTCGCGCCTACGAGAGGATCTTCGAGGAGGCCTCCGAGAGCTTGGCAATGATGGCGTCGGCCTCGGCGCGCGTCGCCCCCTTGGCGAAGAGGTAGGCCTTCACCTTGGGCTCGGTGCCCGACGGGCGGAAGATCACCTTGTTGTCGCCCTCGAGGCGGTACTCGATGACGTTCGAGGTCGGAAGCGTCTGCGCGGCCTCCTTCTGGAGCCCTCCCACACGCGGCATCTCGGCGCCGGCCGCGTAGTCGGTCACGCCCTCGACGGCCATGCCCGCGATCTCGGTGAGCGGGCTCTCGCGCAGGTTGGTCATGATCTCGGCCATGTGCTCGGCGCCGGCCGCGCCCGGGAAGCTGGCGTTGACGATGCCGTTGAGGTAGTAGCCGTACTTCTCGTAGAGCGCCTCCATGGCCTCGTAGAGGTCCATGCCCTTGGCGGCGTACCAAGAGGCCATCTCGACGGCGAGCATGGTGGCGACGATGGCGTCCTTGTCACGCGCGTGCGTGCCGACGAGGTAGCCGTACGACTCCTCGAAGCCGATGAGGAAGCGGTCCTCCTCGCCAGCGTCCTTGAGCTGGTCGATCTGGTCGCCCACGTACTTGAAGCCGGTGAGCACGCGCCTGAGCTCGAAGCCCCAGTCGCGCGCGAGGGCGTCGGGCATCGCGGAGGAGACGATGGAGGTGACGCACACCTTCGAGGCGACGTCCTCGCCGTTCTCCTTGGCCATGGTGGCGAGCCAGTCCATCAGCAGGACGCCCATCTCGTTGCCGTTGAGGAGCACGTAGTCGCCGCCGTGCGGGATGGCCGTGCCCATGCGGTCGGCATCGGGGTCGGTTGCCACGAGGAGATTGGGCTTGACCTCGTCGGCCAGCTTGAGCCCCAGCTCGAGCGCCTCGCGGAACTCGGGGTTGGGGTACTGGCAGGTGGGGAAGTTGCCGTCGGGCTCGGCCTGCTCGGGGACGATCGCGACGTCCGTCACGCCGATCTCCTTGAGGATGCGCGTCACACACTCGATGCCGGTGCCGTTGAGCGGCGTGTAAACCACCTTGTAGCCGTCAGCCGCGGTGAAGCCGGGCACGGAGACCTTCTTGACGTTGGCGATGAAGGCGTCGAGCACCTCTTCCGGCGTCCACTCCACGAGGCCCTTCTCGAGCGCCTCATCGAAGTCCATGACCTCGACCTCAAAGGGGTCGACCTTGGCGATGTTGGCGCTGATCTCATCGGCCGCCTCGTTGGCGATCTGGCCGCCGTTGTCGTTGTAGACCTTGTAGCCGTTGTACGGCGCGGGGTTGTGGCTCGCGGTGAGCACGATGCCCGCCGAGGTGCCCAGATGGCGCACGGCAAAGGAGAGGGTGGGGACGGGCTCGATGCGCGGGTAGACGTAGACGTGGATGCCGTTGGCGGCGAGCACGCCGGCGGCCACGCGCTGGAAGTCCTCGCCCTTGTTGCGGCTGTCGCGCGCGAGGGCCAGCGAGGGATTCTCGTAGTGGGCGTTGAGGTAGTCGGCCACGCCCTGTGTGGCCTGCGCCACGTTGTAGACGTTCATGCGATTGGTGCCGACGCCGATGGTGCCGCGCAGGCCCGCGGTGCCGAACTCGAGGTTGCGGTAGAACGCGTCGACTATCTTCTCCTCGTCGCCCGACGCGACGAGCTCGTCAAGCTCCGCCTTGAGGTCGGGTTCGGTGACCTTCTCCTGCCACAGTGCCACGCGATCAGCTATCGCCTTGTCCATGCGCATTCCTTTCGCCATGTCCGCCCGAGGCGGGCTGCCTTACGCTCAACTCACTATGGTATCGCTTGCACGCCCCCGGACAACGATGGAAACGGGCGGCGTTCTTGCCCAATGCGACAAAAGGCGGGTTAAGGGAAGTCTTATGTGACCGTTGGGGACTGTCCCCAACGGTCACATTCGGCCAAGAGGCGGAGTCCCACCTCAGCTTTTCGATGAGGCCTCTTCCTCGATCTCCTCGATGATCTCGTCGACCTCCTCGTCGTCGGCGCGCACCGCGTCAAACGACGCCGTCATGCCGCCGATGAGCTCGCTTGCCGCCGAGCTGGCCGACGCCGCGCGATCCCCCGCGACGTCCATCGAGAAGATGTCGTCATCCTCCGCCACGCGTCCCTGGCGGGCGAGTCGGGCCGCCTTCGCCTCCACGATCTCCATCGGGATGCGCTCGAGGTGCGTCACCGGCTTGGCCTTGGCGAAGAGAGGCACGTACTCTATGGCGGTCGAGGAGTTCTCCAGGCCGTACCAGCGCGCCGCCGACCCCACACGCTCGCGAATGGCGTACTTCGCGTTCATCGTGCGCTTGTCGCGCTCGGAGAGGTCGGTTTCGGGCGTGAGCACCTTGCGCAGCATGCAGAAGCGGAAGTCGCCCACATGCCCCGGGTTCTTGTAGATCGAGTAGCTGTGATCCTGCGGCGAGATCTCGCCCGACTCCACGAGGTCGTTCACCACCTGGCGCAGGTAGGCGTTCACGCGCTGGTTCTCCTTGAAGCCCAGCTGCAGCTGCACCTTGAAGAGGAAGTCGGTGCCGAAGGTGTTCACCGTGTAGGTGTGGGTGTCCGGCTCGTCGGTGACGTGCACGTTCACGAACCAGTACGCCTTGGCGCGCTTGGGGCGCTTGTCGAGGATGGAGTAGAGGATGTCGCGGTCGAGCAGGTCGAGCGAGGTGTCGTTGGTGAGGAACACCAGGTTGTCCGCGTACATGGGGATGGACTCGTCGCAGCGCAGGTTGAAGATCTGATCGAGGTAGTCGCGCACGGGCAGGTAAATCGTCTGGGTGCGCTCGATGGCCGTGGCGCGCCGCCAGACGTACATCACGTAGAAGATGGCGAGCGCCATGAGGACGGTCACGTAGCCGCCGTGGGCGAACTTGGTGAGGCTCGCGAAGAAGAACATCAGCTCGATCGCGCCGAAGAAGATGGCGAAGGGCACGGCGAGCGCCGGGCGGTGCATGATGTGCGAGAGGTAGACGGTGAGCAGCACCGTCGTCATGAGCATCGTGAGGGTGATGGCAAGGCCGTAGGCTGCCTCCATGCGGCTGGAGCTGCGGAAGAACAAGACGACGCCGATGCAGCCCACCCACATGATGTTGTTCACCATCGGGATGTAGAGCTGCCCCTTGGTCTCGGACGGGTAGATCACCTGCATGTGGGGCATGAGGTCGAGGCGCGTGGCCTCCGAGACGATGGAGTAGGAG